>JBOHCO010000694.1:0-10819 GCA_050698895.1 Streptosporangiaceae bacterium | reverse complement strand
CGGGCCGCTCGCAGCGCCGCTGACCAGGCCAGGCACAATGCTGATCATGCCGGACATACGCCCATCTGCCCCCGCCCGGCCGGTCCGCGGCCTGGCCGACTCCTACGTCGAGGCGCTCGCCGACCTGGACCCGTTCCTGGCCACCCAGCTCGGCATCCGGCCCGGCGACGACCGCCTGCCCGACCTGTCCCCGGCCGGGCAGCAGGCCAGGGACGACCTGGCCCGGTCCACGCTGGCCGCGGTCCAGGCCCTGACCGCGGCGGCCGACGGCGAGGAGCGCCGGTGCGCTCGGCTGCTGACCGAGCGGCTGGAGTCCGGCCTGGACGACAGCGCCGCGGGGGAGCACCTGAGCGATGTCTCCACGTTGTTCAGCCCGGTCCAGGCGGTCCGCGGCGTGTTCCTGCTGATGCCCGCGAGCACCCCCGATGACTGGGCCGTCATCTGCCGCCGGATGGCTAGGGTGCCCCAGGCGCTGACCGAGTACCGTTACTCGCTTTCCGAAGGGCTGCGGCGGGGCCTGGTCGCCGCGCCGCGCCAGGTCCGCACGGTCACCGCCCAGCTGGCTGACTGGCTGGCGGTCAGCGGCAGGGCGGGCTGGTTCGCCGCCTTCGCGGCCGGCGCCGAGGTGCCCGCGGCGCTGCGGGCCGACCTGGACGCCGCCGCGGCGGCCGCGGCGGCCGCCTGCGCGGCCCTGCGCGAGTGGCTGACCAGCGAGTACCTGCCCCGGTCCGAGGGGACCCCGGACGGCGTCGGCGCGGAGCGCTATCAGCGCGGCGTCCGCCGCTGGACCGGCGCCGACGTCGACCTGGCCGAGGCCTACGACTGGGGCTGGGCGGAGTACCGCCGGATCCGGCAGGAGATGGACACCGAGGCGCGGCACGTGCTGCCCGGCGCCGCCCCGCTGGAGGCCATGCGCTACCTGGACGAGCACAGCCCGGCCGTCGACGGCGTCGAGCAGGTCCGCCAGCGGCTCCAGCGGATGCTGGACGACGCCGTGACCGACCTCGACGGCACCCACTTCGACCTCGCCGCGCCGCTTCGGAACGTCGAGGCCATGATCGCCCCGGTGGGCAGCGCGGCGGCGCCGTACTACTCCGCGCCGTCGCAGGATTTCTCCCGGCCGGGCCGGACCTGGCTGCCCACCCTGGGCCAGACCAGGTTCCCGGTGTGGAGCCTGTACAGCGTCTGGTACCACGAGGGCGTGCCCGGGCATCACCTCCAGCTCGGCCAGTGGACCTACCTGGCCGGGGATCTGTCGGTGTTCCAGACCGGGGTCGGCAAGGTCAGCGCCTGCCTGGAGGGCTGGGCCCTGTACGCCGAGCGGCTGATGGACGAGCTGGGCTACCTGCGTCCGGCCGGCGCCCGGCTGGGGTACCTGGACGCCCAGATGATGCGCGCCATCCGCGTCATCGTCGACATCGGCATGCACCTGGGCCTGGCCATCCCGGCCGACTCGCCGCTGGGCGCCGGGCAGGCCTGGTCGGCCGGGCTGGCCGGGGAGTTCTTCCGGGCCCACAGCGGGCGTGACGCGGCGTTCATCGACAGCGAGATCGTCCGCTACCTGGGCGCGCCCGGCCAGGCCATCAGCTACAAGCTCGGCGAGCGCGCCTGGCTGGCCGGGCGCGCGGCGGCCAGCGCGGCCCGCGGCCCGGCCTTCGACCTCAAGGCCTGGCACATGGCCGCGCTGTCCCTCGGCTCACTTGGGCTGGACGACCTCACCGACGAGCTGGCCCGCCTGTAGGGCCTCTAATACGGCCACTGGGTGCCGGCGGGCGAGCGGCGGCGCAGGTCGTCGCGGATCTCGCGGCCCAGCTTGCGGGTCTCCCGCCGGTTCAGCAGCGCCCCGGCCGCCGCCCCGGTCAGCAGGGGTCCGAGCGACAGCGCGCTGCGCCCGGCCCGGCTGACCAGCCGTCGCTCCAGCCGCCGCCGCAGCGGCGAGCCGATCGCGATGACCAGCCCGCCCGGGGCCAGGCCCACTCCGCGGCGGTGGGCCCAGGAGTCCAGGTAGGCCATGGTGCGGTCGACCTTCGAGCCCCGCGGCCGCATCCCGTACACCTCGTGCAGCTCGGCGATGAGCTTCAGCTCGATGCCCACCAGGGCCAGGGTCTCCACGCCGATCTCGACCGGCGCGGCCGGCACCACCGGCAGCACCATCGCCGCGCCGACGGCCGCGCCGACGCTGGCCGAGGCCTTGGACGCCGCCTCGATCAGGATGTCGCCCAGCTCGTCCGGCGTCCGGCCGGGGAACTGGCCGCGCAGGGTGTCGACGCTGCGCACCGGAAGCCGGGGCGCCATGGCGAGCACCTGCGTGGTCAGCCAGCGCCCGCCCGACCGCAGCCCGGCCCAGGCGCCCCGCCCGCCCCGGCCTGCCAGGCGGGGGAGGGCCAGGGTCAGCCGGCGCCGCCGGGGCTCGGTCTGCGCCTCGCTGATCTCGGCGGCCAGCTCGGCCACCCGTTCGGGCAGCAGCTCGTCGGCCCGGGCCTGATCGGCCGGGATCAGCTCGCCGCCGGGCCCGCCCTGGTCCGAGTAGCGCTCATCGCCGTAGCCGGTGCCGCCGTAGCTGGCGCCTTCGTAACCGCCGGCGCCGTAGCCCCCGGCGTCGGCGGCCTGGTCAGGGCGGTACTGGCCGTAGCCGGGCGGGCCGACGCCGGACGGGCCGACGCCGGGCTGGCCGTTCTGGGGCTGGCCGTCACGCGGCCCCCCGTCGGCGGCGGGGTCGGTCCGGCGGCGCCGCCGTCGTGGTCTTTCCATGCGCCTAGGGCTACCCTGCCGCACCCCCCATAAGCAAACCGGCCAGCCCGTCTCACCCCGTGTCGGCCGGGCCGGGTTCCTGTCAGCCTGGCTGGGTGCCGGCCGACCGGGCCGCGTCCTGGCTGGCCCGGGCCGCGCCGACGATGCCGGCCGCCGGGCCGAGGGCGCCGGTCAGCAGCTGCGGCGGGTCCGGCCGGGCGGCGGCACGGCGGCGGTACTCACGGGCCACCGCGGCCAGCCACGGTCCGCCCGCGTGGCCGAGGCCGCCGCCCAGGATCACCGCCTCAGGGTCCGTGAGCTGCACCAGCCAGGCCAGGCCCGCGGCCAGCGCGCCTGCGGCCGTGGCCACGATCCCGGCGGCGGCCGCGTCGCCCTGGCGGGCCGCGTCGAGTACCGGCCGGGCACCGTCGGCCGGCTGTCCCGTGCGGGCCAGGTAGCGCGCGCTGATCCCGGCGCCCGAGGCGTACTGCTCCAGCGTGCACCCGCACCGGCCGTCCACGTCGGGCGCGACGGGCAGCTCGCCCAGGGCGATGGCCTCGCCCCGGTGGCCGCTCCACGGCACGCCGCTGGCCACGATGCACGACGAGATCCCGGTGCCCACCGATACGTAGGCGAAGCTGCCCAGCCCGCGACCGCGCTGATCGCCATGATCGGACGCCGGGAACGCGGCGCTGGCTACGTCATCCTCACCGCGGCCGCGGCCGTGGCGCTGCTGCCGCTCGTCGGCGTGGTGCTGCTGGCCCTGAACTCACCGGGCGGCAGCGGGGCGCTGTCGCCGGCCACGGCCACCCACCTGGGGAACTTCGCCACGGCCTGGCGCGCGGCCGGATTCGGGCCCGCGCTGTGGGCCAGCACCGTGATCACCCTGGCCACCGTCGTGATCTCGGTCGCCGTCTCCGTGCCGGCCGGCTTCGCGTTCGGCACGATGCGCTTCCGCGGCCGGTCGGTGCTCTTCTACCTGCTGCTGCTCGGCCTGCTCATCCCGCTCGAAGCCATGATCATCCCGCTCTACTTCGACCTGCGCCGGTTCGGCCTGACCGGCAACTACTGGTCGGTCATCCTGCCTGACCCGGCCCTGTCGACCGCGTTCGGTGTCTTCTGGATGCGGGCGTTCTTCCTCAGCGCCCCGCGGTCGCTGGTCGAGGCGGCCCGGCTGGATGGCGCGACCGTGCTGACCCTGCTGCGCCGGGTGCTGCTGCCGCTGGCCCGGCCCCAGGTGCTCACGCTGGCCGTGCTGGTCTTCGTCTGGACGTGGAACGACTTCCTGCTGCCGCTGGTCATGCTGTCCGGGTCGACCATCCAGACGGCGCCGATCAGCCTGGTGTTCTTCCAGAGCCAGCACACGACGAACTACACCTACCTGGCCGCCGCCGCCATCATCACCGCGCTGCCGGTGGTCGCGGTCTACGTGCTGCTCCAGCGGTCGTTCGTGCGCGGCCTGCTGGCCGGGGCCATGAAGGAGTGAGCGGCGCCCGGCCTAGGACTGATGCTCGAGGGCGCGGCGGGTGAGGACGCGGGCCAGGTGCTGGCGGTAGGCCCGGTCGGCGTGGATGTCCTCGCCCGGCGAGGTGCCCTCCGCGGCCAGCTCGGCCGCCTCGGCCACGCTGGCCCCGCCGGCCAGGGCCTGCTCGGCCGCCGTGGCCCGCAGCGGCACCGGGCCCATGTTGGCCAGCGCGATGCGGCCGTCGGCCGCGGCCACGCCGACGATGGCCCAGTCGTTGGCCCGCCGGACGAACTTCTGGTATCCCCAGGGCTGGCCCGGCCGGCTCGGCACGCGCACCGCGGTGAGCAGCTCGTCGGGCTCCAGCGCGGTCTCGAAGTACCCGGTGAAGAAGTCGTCCGCGGTCACCGTCCGGGTGCCGCCGGGCCCGCTCAGCTCCACCGAGCCGCCCAGCGCGACCAGCGCCATGGGCAGGTCGGCGGCGGGGTCGGCGTGGGCCAGCGAGCCGCCGATGGTGCCCCGGTGACGGATCTGCGGGTCGCCGACCAGCCCGGCGGCGTGGGCCAGCAGCGGGGCCCGCTCGCGGACCAGCTCGGAGGCGGTCAGGTCGGCGTGCCGCGTGGTCGCGCCGATCACCAGCTCGCCGTTCTCGCTGGTGATCCCGCTCAGCTCGGTCAGCCGGCCGATGTCGATGAGCACCTCGGGCGCGGCCAGCCGCAGCTTCATCATCGGCAGCAGCGAGTGCCCGCCGGCCAGCACCTTGGCGTCGTCGCCGTGCTCGGCCAGCAGGTCCAGGGCGTGGCCCGGCGACTGGGCGGCGATGTACTCGAACGGCGCGGGGATCATCGGGCCACCTCCGAGCCGGCCGCCGGGGCCGCAGCCGCCGGGACTGCGGCTGCCGGGGCCGCGGCGGGCGGTTGGGTGCCGGCGCCCGCGTCGGCCGCCGAAAGCACCGCGCGGATGATGTTGTGGTAGCCGGTGCACCGGCACAGGTTGCCCTCCAGGCCCTCGCGGACCTGGGCCTCGGTCGGGTGGGGGTTCTCGGCCAGCAGGGCCGTGGCCGCCATCACCATGCCCGGGGTGCAGAACCCGCACTGGAGGCCGTGCTCCCGCCGGAACGCGGCCTGCACCGGGTGCAGCTCCTCGCCGCCCAGGCCCTCGGCCGTGATGACCGACTGGCCCGCCGCCTGCACGGTCAGCACGGTGCACGACTTCACCGAGGTGCCGTCCAGCAGGACGGTGCAGGCCCCGCACGAGGTGGTGTCACAGCCGACGTTGGCCGCCCGCAGCCCGAGGTGCTCGCGCAGGTAGTGCACGAGCAGCAGCCGCGGCTCCACGTCCGCCGACCGCGGCTCGCCGTTGACCGTGAGCTTGACCTGCATTACGCGTTCTCCGATCCCGATGACTGAGATCCCGATGACTGACCAGTCTCAGCGGCCCGCAGCGCGGCCCAGACCCGCTGCGACGACGTGGGCA
Source organism: Streptosporangiaceae bacterium (assembly GCA_050698895.1). GTDB lineage: Bacteria > Actinomycetota > Actinomycetes > Streptosporangiales > Streptosporangiaceae > DASUBV01. The sequence continues at coordinate 5,151 of JBOHCO010000694.1, read as the reverse complement.
TGTCGACATGCCGGACGCCCAGGTGCGCGACCGCGTCGACGACCGCGTTCTGCACCGCGGGCGTGGCGCCGATCGTGCCCGCCTCGCCGATGCCCTTGGCCCCGAGCGGGTTGTAGCTGGTCGGCGTGACCATGTCGGCCAGCTCGAAGCTCGGCACCTCGGTGGCGGACAGGAACGGGTAGTCGGCGAAGCTCGCCGTCAGCGGGTTCCCGTCGGCGTCGTAGACGAACTCCTCGCAGAGCGCCTGGGCCGCGCCCTGGGCGATGCCGCCGTGCCGCTGGCCCTCGGCCAGCAGCGGGTTGAGCACGATGCCCGCGTCGTCCACGGTGATCAGGCGGCGCAGCACCACCTTGCCGGTCTCGGTGTCCACGTCGACCACGGCGACGTGGCTGCCGAAGGGGTAGGTGGCGCCCGGCGCGCTGAACACCGCCCGCACCAGCAGCCGCTCGGTCTCGGCCAGGGCGGCCAGCGGGACCGCCGCGTCCGGGTCGCCGGCCACCGCGAACGCGCTGCGCGAGACGTCGAAGACCAGGTCGGCCGGGCTGGCCTCGAGCTCGTCGGCGGCGCGCTCCCTGGCCACCTCGATCAGGTCCTTGGACGCCTGCTGGACCGCGGCGCCGCCCTGCTGGAGGCTGCGTGACCCGCCGGTGCCGCCGCCCTCGGGCACCAGGTCGGTGTCGCCCCACTTGAGGGTGATCTGGTCGATGGGGATGCCCAGCTCCTCGCTGGCCAGCATGGCCCACGCCGTCTGATGGCCCTGGCCGTGCGGCGAGGTGCCGGTCAGGATGGTGGCGCTGCCGTCCGGGTGCACCTCGACGGTGGCGTTCTCGCTCGGCGGCCCGGACTCGTCGCCGCCGCCGGTGATCTCCACGTAGGAGGCCAGCCCGATGCCCAGCTGCACCACGTCACCGCGGGCCCGGCGCTCGGCCTGCTCGCGGCGCAGCTCGTCGTAGCCCGCCGCCTTGAGCACCAGGTCCAGCCCGGCCACGTAGTCGCCGCTGTCGTACAGCGCGCCGAACGCGGTCTGGTGCGGCTCGGTGAACGGGGGCAGCAGGTTCTTGCGCCGGACCTGCGCCGGGTCCATCCCGATCTCGGCCGCGAACAGGTCCATGGCCCGCTCCAGCGCCGCCGTGGCCTCGGGCCGCCCGGCGCCGCGGTAGGCCCCCACCGGCGTGGTGTTGGTGACCACGGTGGTGGCGATCGCCTCGGCCCTGGCGATCTCGTAGGGGCCCGGCGCCATCAGGATGGTCAGCGTCGGCAGGATCGCGCCCAGCCGCGGGTAGGCGCCGGCGTCCTGGAGGACCTCCAGCCGGTAGGCCAGCACGGTCCCGTCCCGCAGGCCGCCGATGGTCACGGTCTGCTCCTGGGCCCGGCCGTGCGTCATCGCGACCAGGTTCTCGAACCTGGTCTCGGTCCACCGCACCGGATGGCCCAGCTCACGAGCCGCCCAGGCGACCGCGACGTGCTCGGGGTCGGCGCCGAACTTGGCCCCGAACGCGCCGCCCACGTCCGGGGTGATGACCCGGATCTGGGCCGGGTCCACGCCGAGCTGCCGGGCCAGCGCGCCCTTGGTGCCCTGGGCACCCTGGTTGGGGACCCAGGCGGTCAGCCGCCCGTCCTCGCCCCAGACCGCGGCCGCGGCCCGGCTCTCCATCGGCGCCGGGGCCACCCGCTGGTTGGCGATCGTCTGGCTGACCACCGCCTCGCAGCCGTCGAACAGGTCGGCCTCCAGCTTGTCGCGCTCACCGAAGGTGCTGGCCACGTTGCTGCCGACCGACTCGAACAGGACCGTGTCGCCGGCCAGGGCGGCCTCGAACCCGATCACCGCGGGCAGCGGGTCGTAGTCCACGCTGACCAGCTCGATCGCGTCCTCGCCCTGGTAGGGCTCGCGGGTCAGCACGGCGGCCACCGCCTCGCCCACGAACCGGACCGTGCCGACGGCCAGCGCGGTCTGCGCCATCGCCGGGTTGGTCATCCCCTTGCGGGGCGGCAGGGCGGCCAGGTCGGCGCCGGTGAACACGGCCACCACGCCCGGCGCCTCGAGCGCGGCGCTGGCATCGATGGCGGCGATCTTCGCGTGCGCGATGGGGGAGCGGACGAAGAACAGATGGTAGGCGCCGGCCAGCCGGTCGTCCACGACATCCTCGGTGTACACGCCGCCGGTGGTCAGGAAGCGCGGGTCTTCCGTCCGCAGGACCCGCGTACCCAGAATGCTCACCAGCGACCAGCTCCCCTCGGACCAGCGCGGCCGCTGTCGCAATTTGCGGCCCTGCACACGGGGCGACTCTACCCATGCACGGGCCAACCCTGGCAATCTGGCCTGACCAGTTACCGATCAAGACGATTAACAGGCTGGCCCGGGGCCGGCCGCGGGCGGGGGCCGGCCACCCTGGGTCCGGGCTGGCGGGCGGTGCCTGGCCGGGCTTCTGCGCATGATCATCGACGGCCGGGAAGAAGTCGGCCGATCACCGGGTTGTTGACCAGGGGGAAATCAGCTTTCCGGCCAGCCGCCCGGCTTGCTAGCATCGGCTGCTGCTGGCGATCAAGATCGGAGTTCTAGGTGTTCTCGCGTGCGCCCGTGCGCCGCCTGTCGGGCGTGCTGCGGCGTCTTCCCGTCCTCGGTATCCGTGACTTCCAGGTCCTGCTGGCCGACCGCCTGCTGGCCCCGGCCGCGTTCGCGTTCTCGCTGGTCGGCGTCTCGTTCGCGGTCCTCGATACGACCCGGTCGACGGCCGACCTGTCCTACGTCCTGGCCGCGCAGATCGTGCCGTCGCTGATCTTCACGCTGGTCGGCGGGGTCATCGCCGACCGGATCCGGCCTCAGCTGGTGATCATCGCGGGCAACCTGATGATCGCCCTGGGCGAGGGTGCCTTCGGCATCCTGGTCCTGGCCGGGCACCCCCGGCTCTGGCAGATGATCGTGCTGGAGACCGTGACCGGCACCGGCATGGCCATCTTCTACCCGGCATCCCAGGCGCTGCTGCCGCGGCTGGTACCCGGCCGGCTGCTTCAGCAGGCCAGCGCGATCAGCCGGCTGGCCATGAACGGCGGGCAGATGGGCGGCGCCGTCCTGGCCGGCCTCTCCGTCGCGGTCCTCGGGCCGGGCTGGGCGCTGGTCACCTGCGGCGCGGGCACGCTCGGCACGGTGCCGCTGATGGCCACCCTGCGGGTGGTCGCGCACGAGCGGTCCGGCGACAGCGGCATGGTGCGCGACCTGCGCGAAGGCTGGGCCGAGTTCCGCTCGCACACCTGGCTGTGGGCGATCGTGGCCCAGTTCGGCGTGATCCTGATGGCCTGGTACGGGGCGTTCCAGGTCCTCGGGCCGGTGGTGGCCCGCGAGCACCTGGGCGGCCCCGCGGCCTGGGGCGCGATCACCGCGGCCGAGTCGGTCGGGCTGATCATCGGCGGGTTCGTCTCGCTCAAGTTCACCCCGCGGCGGCCCATGCGGTTCATCGCCGCGATCGGCGGCGCCATCGCGATCTCGCCCTTGTCGCTGGCCGGCCCGTGGCCGCTGCTGGCGATCTGCCTGGCCTCGCTGGGCCTCGGCATCACCATGGAGATCATGATGGTGCAGTGGACCGTGGCCCTGGCCCGGAACATCCCGCCGGAGAAGCTGGCCCGGGTGTCGTCCTACGACGCGCTCGGCTCGGTCATGGCCATGCCGCTGGGCGCCGTCGTGGCCGGTCCCATCGCCGCGGCCGTCGGCGTCTCCGCCACCCAGTACGGCGCTGCCGTGCTGATCCTCGTGGCCTCCGCGCTGGCCCTCATCCCGCGCGACGTCCGCCGGATGCGGTCCGGGGCTGGAGACGCCAACGCCTCCGGCCCCGGCGTCTCCAGCGTGCTTGCTAATGACCATGACCTGCCGCCCGCCACGGCGGCGGCTGAGGTAGCCGAGCTGGCGGGCCTGCTTACTACTGAGGCACTGGCGGACGCCGAGGCTATTCCGGCCGAGACGGCGGCGGACGCCGGCCCGGCCGGCGCGCCCGTCGCGGTGCCGTCGGCCTCAGCGCGCGGCTAGCTGGCGTGCCAGCGTCATCGCTGGCCCTCCGGTGCTGCTCTAGCGTCACCAGAGGGCCAGCGATGACGTTTGCTGGCTGCTACTTGGACCGCGTGTAGACGTCGCGCCCGAACGAATGCACCTGCGGCTGCTTCGCGTCGCCCAGGTGGGCCAGCCCGAACAGGTCCTCGATGCTGCGCAGCAGCGAGTAGTGGTTGTAGGGCACCTTGCTGACCGTGCCCGGCCGGATGAACCTGGACAGCAGCACGGCGCCGACCCGGCCGCCGCCCGGCCCGTACAGGCCCGGCTCGTTGACGTTCGGGTGCGACGGGTCGTCGAAGCCCAGGCCGTCCTTCTCGCCGCAGCAGGCGGTCGCGTCCGTGTCGTCGCCCGACTCGTCGAAGGTGACCACGATGAGCCCGCCCGCCCGGTAGGCCGGGGAATGCGTGATCCGCGGGATCCACACCTTGAGGAACCGGTTGGCCTGGGGCAGCCCGCCCTTCTGGCCGTTCTGGCAGCGCGGGGTGTCATGGGCGTCGGCGCAGGTGTCCGGCGTGATGTAGGAGTAGTTGGGCGTGGCCGACAGGCGCTTCAGGCTGGCCTCCAGCGGCCGCAGGTCGACCACGTGCGCGTCGCAGTACGCCTTGTTGTCGATGATCGAGTGGAAGTACATGAACGGGTCGTGGCGCGTCGCGTAGCTGTCGTTCGCCGGGCCGGTGGTGTCGGTGAGGTCAACCTTGTTCAGCGGCGGGTGCCCGCACGCCGGGCCGTGCGCGGTCCGGGTGGTGCCGTCGCGGTGCGGGTCGATGCCCATGTTCTGCTCGTAGGCCCGCCAGGTCAGGTGGTGAGCGGCGAGCTGACTGGCGACCGTGCGGACGTACCTCGGGTAGACGCAGCCGTCGCCGGACAGCTGGCCGTACTTGGTCCACTTGTCGAAGTTCTCGCCGCCGAACTGGATGAACTGCTCGAAGATCTCGCAGTCCTGGCCGGTCTGGTAGTCCGGCGCCTGGCCCGAGACCTGGGCGACGTAGTTGTCCAGGCTGTCGTGGCCGATGCCTTATTAGTTGCTCAGCAGCGGGCCCTGCGACGGCAGCGTCCCTGGACAGGTACGGCGCCTGATTATGGCGGGCCTTGCCGAACGTGTAGCCGAACGA
>JBOHCO010000693.1:0-5428 GCA_050698895.1 Streptosporangiaceae bacterium | reverse complement strand
CTGTGGGGGTCCGGGTCGCACTGGGTGATCATCGACATGTGGGAGTCCTACCTGGAGGAGGCGCCGTGAGCGGCGGGCACGGCGAGCTCCCCGTGGCGGCCCGGGTCCGCAGGCTCGAAGAGCGCCTGATCGCCGCCGGGCTGGCCACCGACTCCGAACTCGACGAGATTCTCGAGGAGGTGTTTACCTCGGCCTCGCCGGTCAATGGCGCCCGGATGGTCGCCCGGGCCTGGAAGGATCCGGCCTACCGTGATCGGCTGCTGGCCGACGGCAGTGCGGCGGCCGCCGAACTCGGCTTCGGTTCCGGCGCCCGGGGGTACCTGCTGAAGGCGGTCGAGAACACGCCGGCCGTGCACAACATGATCGTGTGCACGCTCTGCTCGTGCTACCCGACCGCGCTACTCGGGCCGTCGCCGAGCTGGTACAAGAGCTTTGCCTACCGATCGCGGGCGGTGCGCGAGCCGCGCGCCGTGCTCGCTGAGTTCGGGCTCGAGCTGCCCGATAGCACCGAGATCCGGGTCTGGGACGCCAACTCCGAGGCGCGCTACCTGGTGCTGCCGCGGAAGGCGGAGGGCGCCGATGAGATGGGCGAGGGTGAGCTGGCATCACTGGTCACGAGGAACGGGCTGATCGGCACCGCCATCCGGTAACCACCGATCCCCAGCCGGCTGCGGCGGTCAGCGCGGCGGCCGGCCAGCTCCGCGCGTCACCGGGATAGCAGGCCTGGGGTCTCGGCTCACCGGGCCCGCAGAGCGCATCATGCCCCCAGTGGCGGTATCAGCCGCCCGACAGGGAGGGCAGTCATGAAGGGTCGCAGGTCCATCATCGCGGTCGGCGCGGCGGTCATGCTGGGCACCACAGGGGCGCTCGTGGTGCCCGCGGTGGCCAGCGCGCACAGCGCCACGCACACCCTGAAGTTCACCTCAGTGGAAAAGAAGTCGATCCAGTTCACCAAGGCCAGCGGCGCCCAGCAGGACACCGACGTCAACAGCAGGGGCAAGACCGTCGGGTTCGACATGCTCAACTTCGGGAAGGCATCAGCAACCTCCGCGGCGGTGAACATCACCGTCGACACCAAGGGCGGCTTCCTGTACTGCTCCGGCACCATCAGCTTCAAGACCGGCAAGGCAAGCGGCAAGGTAACCGGCGGGACCGGTGCGTTCAAGGGAGCCACCGGAACCATCAAGGGCACAGCCACCAGCCCCGTCAAGGAAGCGATCACGATCACCTACCGATCCTGAGCCACCGCACCCCTTGAGAACGGGACGGCCCCGCGGCGCGGGGCCGTCCCGCCTTCAGCCGGGTCCACGTCGGCTTGTGCTCATGCGGGCCCGGCGAGGTATTCGCTGAAGTCGACTGTGCCGGGGCCTCGGTCCTGATAGGGCAGTGGCTGCGGATCGAGCAGCTCGAGCAGCCTGTCTTTGAGCGCGTAGGCGAAGAAGTGGTTCCCGCGCGGGTTGTAATGACCGTCCCCGCCGACCATGTGGTGGCTCAGGTACTCGTGGTACGACCCGTCGGTCTCCTGGTACTCACGCTGGTGAACAGCGTTCATGTCGAAGAGCGGGACGTTGCCGGCGGACAGGTGATCGAGGATCTCCTGGTCGCGTCGCACGCCGTCCCACGTGACAACTGAGCCGCGGAAATGGTCTGTTCGTGCCGTGTAGTTCAGGACGACCAGCAGGGTCTTGCCAGCGCCTTGCGTGAACGCGCGGACCTTGTCCAGGATGAAGATCGTCGCGCGCTGGCCGTACCGGTTGAGCAGCATCGCCGCCTGCCGCCGCTGGTCTGAGTCGGCGCCCCAGTCGAAGGGGAAGCCGAGCAGCTCGGCGAGTTGCTCGATCTTCGGGCGGTCGAGCCCGCCGATCATCCCGGGCTGCTCGTAATCGGGGTCGCCCGCGTAAACCGCGAGCTGCAGCGCGAGATCGTCACGGAGATGGGTCAGCATCCACTCCGGGTCACACATCGCGTAGAGCGACTCGGGCGTAGACAGCGGGTTCTCCAGCTCGACGAAGGCGCCGGTCTCCAGGTCGATCTCGACGTGGGCCCAGGGATTGCTGTTGAAGAGGCCCCGCTCAGCGTCGGCTTTCGTGACCCAGGGGTAGAACGCGGCCCACCGGCAGCGCATGATGCTGCGCGTCGGATCGTCGCCCCACACATAGAAGATCACGTATGGCGCGCCGTCGGTCGTCCGCTCCGTTCGCAGCATCCGGCGATAGGCCTGGTACACGCCATAGTTGCCGACGCCGAAGTTCCCGATCGGCTCGCCGAAGTGGCCGGCGAGATACTCCTGCCACGTCTCGCCGTCGCTGACCTGGTTGCCCTCGGTGAAGCTGTCGCCGTAGGTGTTGATCCGCGGCTTCCGGCCGGCGTAGAGAAAGCGCGAGCGCGCGCCGTCCGGCCGGAACGTCTCGATGGTCCGGCTGTCGTCTACTCCGGCCTTAATGAAGGAGTTGTGCAGGACATAGCCGAGCTCTTCATCGAACGTGGCCCAGTGCGGGCGCTGAAGGAAGGCGTCGATCACCTCGCGCGAGACAGCGCTCTGGAGAAGGTACTGCTCCCAGGACCGAGTTCCCCCCGCTGCGGCAGAAGCCGTCATCCCTCATCCTCCTGTGCGAAGCATCTCGACATCCCCGTTCACCCGGTGTCATCGCTCGCCGGGAACAGCGCGGTCGCCGCCGCTGACTACGGAGTCAGCAACCGGATGATGTCCTGGCGGGTCAACGCGACCGGCGCCAAGGCTCAGGCCGCCCGCCGCGCCAAGCCGTGAGCGCCGGCGCCGGACCGGGGTCGGTGGCGGTACTTCTCGTCCTCCCGGTCGGCCTCGTGGTCCTCCTCCCGGCGCGGCGGGCCGGCTCGTCGGGGTTAGTCATGTAGTCCCTCCTCAGGTCGTCCGTCGTGTGGATCCATGCCCGTAACCGGCTGGCTCAGCGGAACACGCCAGATGAGCTCGGTGCCGCCGCCCTCGGGCGCGATGATCTTCAGGGTGCCGCCGAGCAGCTCGGCGCGCTCGGCGAGATTGCCAAGGCCGCTGCGGCGGGTGGTGTCCTTGATGCCGGTGCCGTCGTCGCGGACGGTCAGGACCAGCTGGGGTCCGGCCTCGACGGTGACTTCAACCTTGGTCGCGGCGGCATGGCGGGCCGCGTTGGACAGGGCCTCGCGCAGGGCGCCGAGCAGGTGTTCGCCTGCCTCGGCCGGGACCTCGTCGTCGAGCCGTCCGGCCATCCGCAGCCCCGGCGCGAAACCGAGGACCTCGGCGGCCTCGTCGGCCACGGCCAGGATCTGGGCGCGGAGCCTGGCCTGCCTCGGGTCCGGCCGGGAGTGCAGGGAGAAGATCGCCGAGCGGATCTCCTTGATGGCGTCGTCCAGCGCGTCGACGGCGCTGCTGACCCGTCGGCCGATCTCGCTGTCGCCGGCCCGCGCGGTCACTCCCTCCAGCGACATGCCGGTCGCATACAGCCGCTGGATGACCAGGTCATGCAGGTCGCGGGCGATCCGGTCGCGGTCGTCAAGGACCGCGAACCGCTCGGCGTCGCGGCGGTGCTCGGCCAGCTCCAGGCCGACGCCGGCCTGGGCGGCGAAGGTGATCAGCACCTCGACGGCCTGCGGGGGCAGCGGCAGCATGCCCGGCCGCCGGCCGGCGGTCAGGATGCCGCGGACATTGCCCGGCGCGCCCAGCGGGACGACAACCGCCGGGCCCAGATGCAGGTGCTCGCGCGCGGCCGGGGCGGCCCGCCTGTCGGCCGAGAAATCCGGGATGACCAGCGGCTTGCCGCTGTCGAGCACGATCCCTGAGACCGACCCCTCGACCGGCAGCACGATCCCGATGGCCTCGCTGGCCGCGTCACCGGCAGCGTGCTCGATGACCAGCTGCCGTCCGTTGCCGGCCGGCAGGGCCAGCACCACGAGGTCCGCCCCGCTGATCTCCCGCGCCTGCTCGGTCACCAGGGCCAGCACCTCGCCGGGCTCGGCCCCCGACAGCAGCCGCTGGGTGGTGTCGGCGGTGGCGCGCAGCCAGGCCTGCTGCCGCCGGGCCTCGTCGTAGAGCCGGGCGTTCTCGATCGCCACGCCCGCCGCGGCGGCCAGGGCGGTGACCACGGTCTCGTCCTCGTCGTCGAACTCCGCGCCGTCGCGCTTCTCGGTCAGGTACAGGTTCCCGAACACCTCATCCCGGATCCGGACCGGCACGCCGAGGAAGGTTTTCATCGGCGGATGACCGGCCGGGAACCCATAAGAGCGGGGATGGGCGGACATATCGGCCAGCCGGAGCGGCCTGGGGTTGGTGATCAGCTCGCCGAGCAGCCCTCGCCCGTCGGGCCAGTGATCAATGGCCGCGATCTCGTCCTCGTCCAGGCCGAACGTCACGAACTCGGCCAGCCGCCCGGTGTCTCCGACCACGCCGAGCGCGCCGTAGCGCGCGTCCACCAGGGACGCGGCCGCCTCGACGATCTGGCGGAGCACGAGATCCAGCTCGAGGTTGCCGCCGACGGCGACGACCGCCTCCAGCAGGGAGTGCACGCGGTCCCTGGTGCTGACCACCGCGGCCAGGCGGACCTGAAGCTCCGCCAGAAGATCATCCAGGCGCAGCTGAGGCAAGGGAACAACCGGCCTCGGAGAGCGCGGTTGGGTGTCGGTAACGGGAGGTCACCTCGCCTGGCCAGTACGAGTCCTACGGGTCAATCATCCGGCACCACGCGCTCGGCCTTCCCCTCGGGGTAGCCGGCGGGCTGTCTCATGTCGACCTCATGTCGTCACGAGCGTGCCGGCGGTGCCGTCGAGCAGCGTGGCGGCGTCGTCGGGCCGGCCGATGGCCGCGGTCCCGCCGGTGGCTTCCGCGAAACGGCGCCGGCCGACTCGGCGAGCAGGGCCGCGGTCAGGTCCTTGTCGACGACGGCCTCGACGCCGCGCAGCCGGCCGGGCCCGTCGGGCACGACCGGGATGCCGCCGCCGGCGGCGCAGACGACGATCGTGCCCTGTCCGATCAGCAGCCGGATCAGGTCGAGCTCGACGATCCCGGCCGGCTCGGGGGAGGGGGCGCCTGCACCGGGGTGCGGGTGAGCAGGCAGGCGGCCGGCCACGTCCTGGAGGGCCTGGACCAGCCAGTACCCGATCATGCCCCGGGTCTGGGCACCCAGCACGTCGAACGGGTCGGGGCGGGACAGCGCCGGGTCGCCGGCGCTCTCCAGGGCCAGCAGCCCGGCCCGGGGGTCGTTGCCGTGGGTGATGACCAGGTCGTGATCGTGCAGCAGCGGCTGGAGCGCGGCCGCGGCGCTGGCCACGTGCGACTCCTGGATGTCGGAGTCGGGCCGCTCGCCGCGCTCCAGCAGCGCGTTGCCGCCCAGGGCGACGACCACCCTCACGAGGGTCCTCCGCCCTGGTCGCCGAGCGTGGCGACCATGACGGCCTTGATCGTGGGCATCCGGTTGGCGGC
>JBOHCO010000692.1:0-3414 GCA_050698895.1 Streptosporangiaceae bacterium | reverse complement strand
GGTCAGGTCAGGTCAGGCTGTCGACCAGCTTGCCGATGCCGTCCAGGATGCGCTCCAGGCCGAACGTGAATTCCTCGTCCGGGTCGTCGGCCTTGCTCATCACCCCGGACTTGACGACCGCCGTCAGCTCGGGAAACCGGTGCGGGTCGATCACCGTCCCGAGAATCCGGTTGTAGTCGAGCATCATCTGCTGGTCGGTGATCCCGGCCGTGCGGATGGCCTCGCCGAGCTGGGCTTCGAGCATGGCCTGATTGCGGGCGTAGCCACTGACCAGCAAGATCACCGACATCTTCTGGCCCTCGGTCAGGCCGGTGTCGCGCATGCAGGTCAGCCCTTGTTCCATCCAGGCCACCTGGTTGGGCGTCGCGGGCGGTCCGCTGATCGGCATGGGCACGGCCCAGAGGCTGGCCCGCATGGCGGCGAGCTCAGCCCACGCCCAGTGTGACAGCGCGGCCCGCCAGCCCTGGGCGGACACCGGCAGCGGGGGCGGGGGGCCGAACGCCGCGTCCACCATCAGGTTCAGCAGCTCGCTCTTGGAGCCGACGTACCGGTACAGGGCCATCGTGCCCGCGCCTAGCTCGGCGGCAACCCGGCCCATCGAGACCGCCGCCAGCCCGTCGGTCGCGCCGACATGGACCGCCGCGGCGACGATCTTCTCCAGGCTGAGTCCCGGCTTAGGGCCCTTGCCGGGCCGCTCGCGCAGCCCCCACACCGCCGCGAGGCTGGCCGGAAGCCCGTCCGCCAGCCCGGTCGCCCCAGGCCCGGCCGCCGCCCCGGGCCCGGCTGTCCGCCGTCCCGGGCCGGGTCCGCTCGCCTCAGTCATCCGCCGTCTCCCGTCGGTTGACAGCCATCCTAGAACTGCGTATAACTTACGCAGTAGTGCGTATTGATTACGCAGTAGAGAGTACGTCATACGCAGAAGGATGGCGAGAGAGGGGATACGCGGGATGACGCCCATCACCAGGGACCTAGCGATTGAGGTCACCGGACTGCGCAAGTCCTACGGCCAGCACGCGGTGCTGGACGGCGTTGACCTGGCCGTCGATCGGGGCAGCGTGTACTCGCTGCTGGGCCCGAACGGCGCCGGCAAGACCACCACCGTCCGCATCCTGGCCACGCTGACGCGCGCCGACGGCGGGACGGCCCGGGTGGCCGGGTCCGACATCGTGGCCGACCGGGCCGCGGTGCGCCGGAAGATCAGCCTCACCGGTCAGTACACCGCCGTGGACGCCGGCCAGACCGGAGAGGAGAACCTGCGCATGATGGGCCGGCTGGCCGGGCTGAGCCGGGCCGAGGCCCGGCTGCGCAGCCGGGCGCTGCTGGACCAGTTCGACCTGGCCGAGGCGGCCCGCAAGCGGGCCGGGGCCTACTCCGGCGGCATGCGGCGGCGGCTGGACCTGGCCGCCAGCCTGATGGGCCGGCCCGAGGTGATCTTCCTGGACGAGCCGACCACCGGGCTGGACCTGCCCAGCCGCCAGGCCATGTGGCAGGTGATCACCGGGCTGGCCCAGGCCGGCGTGACCATCTTCCTGACCACCCAGTACCTGGAGGAGGCCGACCGGCTGGCCAGCCGGGTCAGCGTGCTGGACGGCGGGAAGATCGTCGCCGACGACACGCCCAGGATTCTGAAGGAGCAGGTCGGCGGCCAGCGCCTGGACCTGGTGCTGGCCAGCGCGGCCGATTACGACGAGATCAGTCGGCGGCTCGGGCATCGCGTGGTACGACGCGAGCGCGCCACCCTGACCGTCGGCGTCGCAACAGACGGGAGCGGCCCGGAGGTGCGTGCGTTCCTTGATCAGGTTGATCCCGGCCGGACGGCGGTGCGCAGCTTCGCGGTGCACGCGGCCAGCCTGGACGACGTCTTCCTGGCCCTGACCGGCCATTCCGCCATTGCGCCCAGCCCGGCCGGCGACCCGGCCCTGGGCTCGACCGAAGAGGAGACCGCTCGTGTCTGAGCTCACTGGCCCGATGGTCATGACCGGCCGCGCGCTGCGGCTGAACTGGCGCAACATCGACGCCCTGCTCACCGCGCTGATCCTGCCGGTGATGATGATGCTGCTGTTCGTCTACCTGTTCGGCGGGGCCATTCACGTCGGCACCGCGTACGTGAACTACGTGGTGCCCGGCGTGCTGGTGCTGTGCGCGGGCTTCGGCTCGGCGCTGACCGCGGTGCGGGTCTGCACCGACATGACCGACGGCATCGTGGACCGGTTCCGGTCCATGAACATCGGCGGCGTGGCCTTCCTGACCGGCCACGTGGTGGCCAGCGTGGTCCGCAACACGATCTCCACCCTGCTCGTGCTGGGGGTGGCCTACGCGATCGGCTTCCGGCCGCACGCCGGCGTGGCGGGCTGGCTCGTGGCCGGCGGCGTGCTGCTGGCCTTCATCCTGGCCATCTCCTGGCTGGCCGCGGTCATCGGCCTGCTGGCCGGCTCGCCCGACGCCGCCAACGGGGCCACGTTCGCCGTGCTGTTCCTGCCCTACGCCAGCAGCGGCTTCGTGCCCATCGCCACCATGCCGACCTGGCTGCGCGGGTTCGCCCGGCACCAGCCCGCCACCCCGGTGATCGACAGCGTCCGGTCCCACCTCATGTTGCTCCCGGCCGGGAACAGCACGTGGATCGCGCTGGCCTGGTGCGGCGGCATCCTGGCCGTCTCCGCGGCCGCGTCGGCGTACCTGTTCCAGCGCCGGGCGGCCCGCGGCTAGGGCCGCGGCCCGGGGTAAATCTCCGCAATTCCCCGCAACCGGGACCCGGCGACCGGCGTCATCAAGATCAGGATCCCTAACAGGAGGTGGCATGCCCAGCATCCCGGTCCGCCGGCCGCTGTCCCTCTCGGTGCTGGCCTGCGCGGCGCTGGTCGCCGTTGCGGCCTGCGCCGCCGCCAGCCCGCCCGGCGCGGTGTCCGCCGTGGCGGCCCGGACCGTCGCCACCTCGCCCCCCGCTCCCGCTGTCTCGCCAGCCGCCGCCGTGGCGGCCGGCCAGACGCTGCGCCAGGTCTGGCCGGCCGGGGCCGACACCGCGTGGGCCTGGACCCAGGACCTCAGCGGCGCCCCGCAGGGCCTGGCCCGGACCGCCGACGGCGGCCGGAAGTGGGCCAGCGTGACCCCGCCCGGCCTGGCCCGGCAGGTCGGCGGCAAGGTCATCACCGGCTTCTTCGCGCTCGGCGCCCAGCACGCCTGGGTCACCTACGGCGGCATCAACAACGGCGCCGCCCAGCACATCGCCGCGACCACCGACGGCGGGCGGCGCTGGACCGTGATCGGCCGCGAGCCGCTGACCACGGTCGGCTTCTCGAAATACGTCTACGACTGCGGCCTGGACTTCGTCACCCCGTCGGTCGGCTGGTGCCAGGCCGAGCCGCCCTACGTCGGCTCCGAGGGCGTGGACCTGTACCGGACCACCGACGGCGGCCG
>JBOHCO010000691.1:0-4371 GCA_050698895.1 Streptosporangiaceae bacterium | reverse complement strand
CCTGTGGACCCCGTGTTTCCCGTGGACCCCGTGTTTCCAGTGGATCCAGTGCTCGCGGCGATCGCCGCCAAGGGCGTCAACGAGCTGGCGTACCACCGTGACTACGCGGCGAGCTGGGTGGTCCGGCTCGGCGACGGCACCGCGCTGTCGCACCAGAAGGCCCAGCAGGCCCTGGACGCGCTCTGGCCGCTGGCGGGTGAGCTGTTCCGCCCCGACCCCGACGTGCACTTGGTCGACCCTGGCGGCGACGCGGGCCACGACGCGTTTGACGCGGTCATCGGCGCTGTGCTTGAGGCGGCGACCCTGGACCGCCCGGCGTCCGCCCCGCTGGCCCCGGTCAGCGGCAAGGCCGGCAGGGACGGCGTGCACACCGAGGCCATGGGCTACATCCTCGCCGAGCTCCAGTCCGTCGCCCGCGCCCACCCGGACGCGACGTGGTAAGCCCGACGGCCCCGCGCACGCCGGCCCGCGCGGCCGTCACCGCGACCAGGAACGGCCCGGCCTACGATGTCGCCGCGGGCACCCCGGACCCGGAGATCCCGACGCTCACGATCGACGACCTCGGCATCCTGCGCTCGGTCGATGTGACTCCCGGCGGGATCGTGGTGACCATCACCCCGACCTACAGCGGCTGCCCGGCGATGCGCGAGATCGCGGCGGACGTCCAGGCCCGCCTCAACCAGGCCGGCTTTGAGCGCGTCACCGTCGCGACCCAGCTGGCGCCCGCCTGGAGTACCGACTGGATCACCGCGGAAGGCCACCGCAAGCTCGCGGCGGTCGGCATCGCCCCGCCATCGCCGGCGCCGCGCCGGAGTGGTCCCATCCCGCTGACCCTCGGCCGTCCGGCGTCGCCCCGCTGCCCGCGCTGCGGCTCGGCCGACACCAGGCTCACCGCCCAGTTCAGCGCCACTGCCTGCAAGTCACTGCACCGCTGCAACGCCTGCGACGAGCCCTTCGAGGGGGTCAAGGCCCTGTGACGCAAATCCCGGTGACCGCCACCGCGGCTCACAGCCAGGAAGACCCGGGCGCTGTCAGCCCGGCCGCTAAGCCCGGGCCGCGGAGCCGTGACTTTCACCGGCTCAGCGTCAAGCGCGTCGAGCCGCTGACCGAAGACTCGGCCGCCATCACCCTCGCCGTGCCCGATGACCTGGCCGCCGCGTTCGCGTTCGCCGCGGGCCAGAGCCTGACCGTCCGCCGCGGCGACGAGCGCCGCAGCTACTCGATCTGCGCCCCGGCCGGAGCTGACCCGAGAATCGGCGTCCGCGAGGTCGCCGGCGGTGCGGTCTCCGGCTGGCTCGTGCGCACCCTCAGGGCAGGCGACACGCTCGAGGTCCAAGTGCCAAGTGGCACTTTCACCCCCGACCTGTCCGTCCCTGGCCGGCACGTCCTGATCGCCGCGGGGTCTGGCATCACCCCGATGATGTCGATCGCCGCGTCGGTACTCGCCGCCGACGACAAGTCCACCGTCACGCTCCTGTACGGCAACCGGCGCAGCGACACGGTCATGTTCGCCGACGAGGTCGCCGACCTGAAGGACGCCTACCCGGCCCGCATGCAGATCGTGCACGTCCTGTCGCGCGAGCCCCAAGAGGTCGAACTGCACAGCGGCAGGCTCGACGCCAGCAGGCTGACCGCGCTGCTGCCGGTGACCGTCGACGTGCCTGCCGTCGACCACTGGTGGCTGTGCGGCCCCTTCGCCATGGTCACCGACGCGATCGGCGTGCTGCGCGAGCTCGGCGTGGATCCGAGCCGGGTCCACCGCGAGCTGTTCTGGGTCGGCGACGAGCCGCCCGTCGAAGCGGTCCACGACGACGCCCCCGTCGGCGCGGGCGCCAGCCTGACCGTCATCCTCGACGGGCGCAGCTCCACGCTTGTCCTGCCCGCGGGCACGCCGGTTCTCGACGGGGCACAGAAGGCCAGGCCCGACCTGCCGTTTGCCTGCAAGGGCGGGGTCTGCGGCACCTGCCGGGCCAGGCTGACCGCCGGCCAGGTGCGGATGCGGCGCAACTTCGCCCTCGACGACGCCGAGCTGGCCGCCGGCTACGTGCTCACCTGCCAGTCCCTGCCGGTGTCCGACGAGCTCACCGTGGACTACGACGCCTGACGCGAACCCTGAACCTTCGGGCCTGTCACCGGGGCGCATGATCGGCATACTGTCGAACCATGAGCCAGTGCCTGCCGCTGTTCCCGCTGGGAACGGTGCTGTACCCCGGGCTGGTGCTGCCCCTGCACATCTTCGAGCAGCGGTACCAGGAGCTGGTCCGGGACCTGCTGGCCGGCCCCGAGCCGCGCCAGTTCGGAGTCATCGCCATCCGCGAAGGGCGGGAGACCGGCATCGCCGGCGTCCGGGCCCTGCACGAGATCGGCTGCACCGCGACCCTGCGCCAGGTCGACGAGCAGGAGGACGGCCGGTACAACCTGGTCGCCGTGGGCACCGAACGGTTCCGGCTGCTGCGCCTGGACGACTCACGGGCTTACCTGCAAGCCGACGTCGACCTGCTGGCCGACGAGGCCGGCGACGAGGCGGCCGCCGGGCTGGCCGTCACCGCCGTGCAGGAGGCGTTCCTGGCTTACCTCGAGGTGCTGGCCCAGCGCGGCGCGACCCGGGTCAACGTGCCCGAGCTGCCCGACGAGCCGGTCTTGCTGTCCTACGTGGTGGCCGCGTCGGTGGTGGTGGACCTGCACGACAAGCAGGCCCTGCTGGCCGAGCCGGACGCGCTGCGGCGGCTCACCGCCGAGCGGGCGCTGCTGCTCAAGGAGACGACGCTGCTGCGCGCCCTCACCTCGATGCCAGCCGCCGACCTCCGCAACACCCCCTACAGCCCGAACTAGGCTTCGGACAGACGGTTCGGGACTCGACGATTCTGAGGAGATGGTCTGCTCATGCACGGCGACGCTGCCGCAGCCGGGAATGACAGCGCGACGGACACCGAGGTCGCGGCCGAGCGCGCGGCCCGCTTTCTGGCCCTGCACCGGCCCGGCGATCCGCTCCTGCTGCCCAACCCGTGGGACGCGGGCTCGGCCCGGGTGCTGGCCTCGCTCGGCTTCGCCGCGCTGGCCACCACCAGCAGCGGCTTCGCGGCCACCTTCGGCCGGCCCGACGGCGCCGTGAGCCGGGACGAGGCCCTGGACAACGCGGCCGCCATCGTGGCCGCGACCGGCCTGCCGGTGTCGGCCGACCTGGAGAACGGGTATGCCCACGAGCCCGACGGCGTCGCTGATACCGCGACCCTGGCCGCCGGGACCGGGCTGGCCGGCCTGTCCATCGAGGACTACAGCGGCCGCGACGAGGAGCCCATCTACGACATCGGGCTGGCCGCCGAGCGGATCAGCGCGGCCGCCGCCGCGGCGCACGCCGGGCCGGTCCGGCTGGTCCTCACCGGCCGGTGCGAGAACTTCCTGCGCAACAACCCGGATCTGGCCGACACCATCGCCCGCCTCCAGCGCTACCAGGAGGCCGGGGCCGACGTGCTGTACGCGCCGGGCCTGACCCGGCCCGAGGACATCCGGGCCGTGGTCACCTCGGTGGACCGCCCGGTCAACGTGCTGGCCTTCGGCGGCGTCCCCAGCGTGGCCGAGCTGGCCGGGCTGGGCGTGGCCCGGATCTCGGTCGGCGGGGCATTCGCCTACGCCGCGATCGACGCGCTGGCCACGGCGGCCAGGGAACTGCGCGACGCCGGCACCTTCGGCTACCTCAAGCAGACGGTGGCCGGCCGTCAGGTCGCCGGCGAAGCCTTCCGTCCCTAACCACCGCCCAAAACCGGCCCTGACACCGCGAAACCGGTCGGCCGCCCGAAACGCTGGTGGATGCCCCGTTACCTACACCCTGGTGCCGCTGTTGATGGGTGCCGTCAGGCCGGGTTGGGGTTGCGGGTGGCCGGATCGCGTGCTGCGGACGGCCCGGAAGGCGCAGGTTCATGATCCCGGAAATCCGTCCGCGACTATCGCGGACGGCTTTCCGGGATCATGGCGGCCCTCATCAGGGGCGGCCGGCCGGGTGGATCCGGGCCATCCTGGAGCGCTGCGGACGGGTCCGCAGGGGCGGACGGGGCTGCCGTGACGCGCGAGACCGGGCGACCTGGCTCACGCTGCCGCGCCCTGGCCGTGGGTGTCCCGTTGCATACACCCCAGGGTAGGTAAAGGGACACCCACAGCCGATCTTGAACGCATCCGGGGGCTGGTGGGGCTGGTGGGGCTGGTGGGATCTGGCGGCGGGCGCCGTCTGGCGGGGTCAGGTCAGGTCAGGTCAGGTCAGGTCAGGCTGTCGACCAGCTTGCCGATGCCGTCCAGGATGCGCTCCAGGCCGAACGTGAATTCCTCGTCCGGGTCGTCGGCCTTGCTCATCACCCCGGACTTGACGACCGCCGTCAG
>JBOHCO010000690.1:0-13052 GCA_050698895.1 Streptosporangiaceae bacterium | reverse complement strand
GGCGGCGGGCTCGTCGAACAGCCGCTCCAGCACGGCGTGCACCAGCGTGCCGCGCGCGGCGGCTGGGCTGGGCGGCTCGGGCAGCCGGTCGACGACGCGGAAGCGGTACAGCAGCGGACAGGTCATGAAGTCGGCCGCCCGCGACGGCGACCGGCTCCGGTGCACCGTCACCTCACCGGTCGCCCCGGCGGCGGCTGTCACGGGATCGGCTGCCCCGGCCTCGGTCGCCCGGCCATCGGTCGTGACAGCGTCGGCCATCACAGCGTCGGCCATCACAGCATCGGCCGTCACGGCCGGGGCACGCTCCGCATCGCTCATGTCCCTGGAGCCTAAGGGAGACCTCTGACAGTTGCGGGACATTACCGACGGCGTTTCGTTTCCGCGCTCTCTCCGCTCACCCCTCGGCGCACGGGTTCATTTCGGTGCGGCCACGACGGGCGGCGCGGAGCCGGGAATGGCCGCCTACCGCGTAGCATCGGTGCGTGACAGGTAGCGCCTCACCAGACGGCCCTTCGTCCGGCCCGCCGGGCCAGCCCGGTCAGCCGGGACCGGCGGGCCAGCCGGCTCAGCAGCCCGAGCCGGGGCAGGCGGACCGGGCCCGGCGCGATCCCCGGCTCGGCCTGGTGGTGGCCCGGGTGTTCGGGATCCCGGTGTACGTGTCGCCGTACTGGTTCGTGGTCGCCGCGCTGCTGGTCTACGTGTACGCCAACTCGCTGGACCACAGCATTCAGCCGACCCGGGTGCGTTACCTGGTCTCGGCCGCGTTCGTGGTGCTGCTGTACGCCTCGGTGCTGGTCCACGAGCTGAGCCACTGCGTCGTGGCGCGGGCGTTCAAGCTCGCCGTGCGGCGGGTGCTGCTCTACCCGCTGGGCGGCTTCTCGGAGATCGAGGAAGAGCCGCCCACGCCCAGCCAGGAGTTCCTGGTCTCGGTGGCCGGGCCGGTGCTGTCGCTGGTCCTGGCGGGCATCGCGGCGCTGCTCACCAAGGTCGTCCCGCACGGCCTGCCGAACCTGATCATCGACCAGCTGTTCCGGGCCAACCTGCTGGTCGGCATCTTCAACCTGCTGCCCGGCCTGCCGCTGGATGGCGGGCGCATCTTCCGGGCCGGGATCTGGAAGGTGACGGGCAAGAGCGCGCAGGCCACGGTCGCGGCCGGCTGGGCGGGACGGGTGCTGGCGGTGGCCCTGATCCTGGTGCCGATCGCGCTGGTCGGCGGCCATCTCGACACGCTGATCACCAACTCGGCCTGGCTGTGGCTGGCGTTCATCGCGGCGTTCATGTGGCTCCAGTCGGGCCAGGCCATCCGGGGGGCCAAGGTGCGCGAGCGGCTGCCCGGCATCCAGGCCCGGGCGCTGGCCCGCCGGGCCATCCCCATCCCGGCCTCCCTCCCGCTGGCCGAGGCGGTGCGCCGCGCGGAGGAGGCCCAGGCCCGGGCGCTGGTCGTGGTCGATCACGACGCGAATCCGATCGCGATCGTCAACGAGGACGCGGTGATCGCCACGCCGGCGCAGCGCCGCCCGTGGATCGAGGCTGGGTCGCTGGCCCGCACCCTCGAGCCGGGCATGGTGCTGTCGGCCGACCTGTCCGGCCTGGAGCTGATCGACGCGGTGCGCAAGGTCCCGGCCAGCGAGTACCTGCTCATCGAGCCGTCGGGCCAGATCTACGGGGTGCTGGCGGCCAGCGACCTGGACCACGCCTTCGTCGGCGTCTGACCCGGCCCGGCCCTGGGCTGCCCCGGCCCCGGCCCCGGCCCCGGATCCACTAGCCTGGCGGCGTGATCCGCAAGCCCCGTGGCCCGCTCGAGCCCGGCGACCAGGTCCAGCTGACTGACCCCAAGGGCCGTCAGCACCGTCTGGTGCTGACGGTCGGCCGGACCTTCCACACCCACCGCGGCTCGGTCGCCCACGACGACCTGATCGGCCAGCCGGAGGGCTGCCTGGTGGTGTCGTCGGGCGGCACGCCCTACATCGCGCTGCGGCCGCTGCTGGCCGACTACTCGCTGGCCATGCCGCGCGGGGCGGCCGTCGTCTACCCCAAGGACGCGGCCCAGATCGTCGCGCTGGCCGACATCTTCCCCGGCGCCACCGTCATCGAGGCGGGCGCGGGCTCGGGCGCGCTGTCGTGCTGGCTGCTGCGCGCCGTCGGCGAGGAGGGCCTGGTGTTCTCGTACGAGCGCAGGCCGGATTTCGCCCAGATCGCGCGGACGAACGTCGAGGGTTATTTCGGCGGCCCGCATCCGGCCTGGCGGCTGACCGCAGGCCCCCTGCCCGTCGTCACAGCGAAGACCGAAACCCCAGAAGTCCCAGAAGCCCCGGAGACACCAGAATCCGCCGGAACCGACGTCCCGACGGACGTCGACCGCGTCGTGCTCGACATGCTGTCCCCGTGGGACTACGTGGCCACGGCCGCCGCCGTCCTGGTGCCGGGCGGCCTGGTCTGCTGCTACGTGGCCACCACCACCCAGCTGGCCCGGACCGTGACTGCGCTGCGCGACTACGGCAACTTCGCCGAGCCGGCCGCCTGGGAGAGCATGCAGCGCGGCTGGCACGTGGAGGGCCTGGCCGTCCGGCCGGAGCATCGCATGGTCGGGCATACCGGATTTTTGATTACCGCCCGGCGGCTGGCCGACGGAGTCCAGGCCCCGCCCCGCCGGCGCAGGCCGTCCAAGGGTCTTCAGGCCGCTGATGACCTGGCCGAACTTGGTGAGGACGGGCTGACAGGGAATCAGTAACGCGCTCTGGCCGTTCCCGGATCGTAACGGTGGGAGCCACAGTCGGGACCCGCCGCCAGGTTACGGAACGACCTTGGATAGGTAGGGTCTAGGTAAGTCCAGCTCTCGGGAGGGGGTGAGGGGCATGGCCTCTCGTGACGACAGCGTTCGCTCAGGGCGGTATGACGACGAGGTCAAAGTCCTGACCACGAAGATCTCCTTCCTGGAGGAGGAGGTCGCCGCGCTCCGCAGCCGGCTCGCGGATTCTCCGCGTCAGGCTCGGCTGCTCGAAGAGCGGCTGCGCGAGGCTGAGGCTAACCTCGCGGCGATCACGGGTCAGAACGAGCGACTCACCGGCACGCTCCGCGACGCACGCGACCAGATCGTGGCGCTCAAGGAGGAAGTGGACCGGCTGGCCCAGCCGCCGAGCGGTTTCGGCGTGTTCCTGTCGCCGGCCGACGAGGGCTGCGCCGACGTGTTCACCGGCGGGCGCAAGATGCGCGTCAGCGTGAGCCCGAGCGTGGACCTGGAGTCCCTGCGGCCCGGCCAGGAGGTCGTGCTCAACGAGGCACTCAACGTCGTCATCGCCCAGGGCTACGAGACTGTGGGCGAGGTCGTCATGCTCAAGGAGATCCTGGACGGCGGCGACCGGGCCCTGGTCATCTCCCACGCGGACGAGGAGCGGGTGGCCCGGCTGGCTGAGCCGCTGCTCGCCGGCACCCTGCGCGCGGGCGACTCGCTGCTGCTGGAGCCCCGCTCCGGCTACGTCTACGAGCGCATCCCCAAGGCCGAGGTCGAAGAGCTGATCCTGGAGGAAGTGCCGGACATTTCCTACCTGGAGATCGGCGGCCTGGGCCCCCAGATCGAGCAGATCAGGGACGCCATCGAGCTGCCCTACCTGCACGCGGACCTGTTCAAGGAGCACCAGCTGCGGCCGCCCAAGGGCGTGCTGCTGTACGGCCCGCCCGGCTGCGGCAAGACGCTGATCGCCAAGGCGGTCGCGAACTCGCTGGCCAAGCAGGTCGCGGCGCGGACCGGGCAGAGCGCCGACGACAACGCCACCGGCCCGGCCCGCGAGCGGCGCAGCTTCTTCCTCAACATCAAGGGCCCCGAGCTGCTCAACAAGTACGTCGGCGAGACCGAGCGGCACATCCGCCTGGTCTTCCAGCGGGCCAGGGAGAAGGCCAGCGAGGGCATGCCGGTGATCGTGTTCTTCGACGAGATGGACTCGATCTTCCGCACCCGCGGCTCGGGCGTGTCCAGCGACGTCGAGAACACCATCGTGCCCCAGCTGCTGAGCGAGATCGACGGCGTCGAGGGCCTCGAGAACGTCATCGTGATCGGCGCCTCCAACCGCGAGGACATGATCGACCCGGCGATCCTGCGGCCCGGCCGCCTGGACGTCAAGATCAAGATCGAGCGGCCGGACGCCGAGGCGGCCAGGGACATCTTCTCCAAGTACGTCCTGACCGGCCTGCCGCTGCACCCCGACGACCTGGCCGAGCACGGCGGGTCGGCGGCTGCGACGGTCGACGGCATGATCCAGCGGGTCGTGGAGCGGATGTACTCCGAGACCGAGGAGAACAGGTTCCTCGAGGTCACCTACGCCAACGGCGACAAGGAGGTCCTGTACTTCAAGGACTTCAACTCCGGCGCCATGATCCAGAACATCGTGGACCGGGCCAAGAAGATGGCCATCAAGGAGTTCCTGGAGACCAGGCAGAAGGGCCTGCGGGTGGCGCACCTGCTGAGCGCCTGCGTGGACGAGTTCAGCGAGAACGAGGACCTGCCCAACACCACCAACCCGGACGACTGGGCGCGGATCTCGGGCAAGAAGGGCGAGCGGATCGTCTACATCAGGACGCTGGTCTCCGGCAAGCACGGCACCGAGGCCGGCCGGTCCATCGACACCGTCACCAACACCGGGCAGTACCTGTAAACGGGACCAGCCAGGGACGCGCAGCAGGCCGCCGCGTTAGCGCTACCGGGCGCGGCGTGCTTGCTGGCGCAGATCCGGCACTAGGCTCTTAAGCATGAGCGTGCGCCGCGTGATGGGCATCGAGACCGAGTACGGAATCTCCGTGCCCGGCCAGCCGGGTGCGAACGCCATGGTCAGCTCGTCTCAGGTGGTCAACGCCTACCAGGCGGCGACCGCGGCGCGGGCGCGCCGGGCGCGGTGGGACTTCGAGGAGGAGAACCCGCTGCGCGACGCCCGGGGCTTTGACCTGGCCAGGGAGGCGGCCGACTCCGCGCAGCTGACGGACGAGGACCTGGGGCTCGCGAACGTCATACTGACTAACGGGGCCCGGTTGTACGTGGATCACGCGCACCCCGAGTACTCGGCCCCGGAATGCACCAACCCGCGCGACGCGCTGCTGTGGGACAAGGCCGGCGAGCGGGTCATGGCCGAGGCCGCGGCCCGGGCCGGAGCCAACCCCGGCGGCCCGGCGATTCAGCTCTACAAGAACAACACCGACAATAAGGGCGCCTCCTACGGCTGCCACGAGAACTACCTGATGAACCGGGCGACCCCCTTCGCCGACATCGTCAGGCACCTGACCCCGTTCTTCGTGTCCCGGCAGGTGGTGTGCGGGGCGGGCCGGGTGGGCCGCGGCGCCGACGGCCGGGACGAGGGCTTCCAGATCAGCCAGCGAGCCGACTTCTTCGAGGTCGAGGTCGGCCTGGAGACCACGCTCAAGCGGCCGATCATCAACACTCGCGACGAGCCGCACGCCGACCCGGACAAGTACCGGCGGCTGCACGTCATCATCGGCGACGCCAACATGAGCGAGGTCTCCACCTACCTCAAGCTCGGCACCACGGCGCTGGTGCTGGCCATGATCGAGGACCGGTTCCTGGCCACCGACCTGACCGTCGAGACCCCGGTGGCCGAGCTGCGCAACATCTCGCACGACCCGTCGTGCCGGCACCTGGTGACGCTGCGCGACGGGCGCAAGATGACCGCGGTGCAACTCCAGATGGAGTACCTGGAGCTGGCCCGCAAGTACACCGAGGACAAGTACGGCGCTGACGTGGACGAGGCCACCTCGGACGTCCTGGACCGCTGGGAGAGCGTGCTGTCCCGGCTGGCCGAGGACCCGATGCTGACCGCGCGCGAGCTGGACTGGGTGACCAAGCTGGAGATCCTGGAGGGCTACCGGGCCAGGGACGGCCTGTCCTGGACCCACCCGCGGCTGCAGCTTGTCGACCTGCAGTACTCCGACGTCCGCCAGGAGAAGGGCCTGTACAACCGGCTGGCGGCCCGCGGCCGGGTGGCCCGGCTGATCGACGAGGACGCCATCGAGCGGGCCATGATCGAGCCGCCCGAGGACACCAGGGCGTTCTTCCGCGGCCGCTGCCTGCGGCAGTACCCCGAGGCCGTCGCGGCGGCCTCCTGGGACTCGGTCATCTTCGACATCCCCGGCCGGGAGTCGCTCCAGCGCGTACCGACCCTGGAGCCGCTGCGCGGCACCAAGGCGCACGTCGGCGGGCTGCTGGACCGCTGCCGCACCGCGGCCGACCTGGTCGCGGCCCTCACCGGCCGCTAGCGATGACGGGCTACCGCCCCACGCAGCGCGGCCCGTCGGCCCCTCGGCCCGCCCAGAGCCGCCTATATCGCGGATCCATACCGATGCCGCCCGGCAGGATTGGGCCGGGCACGCGGTGGCGAGGATAGCGTTGAGCACGGGACTGCGGCGTAACCGCGGATCTACGGAGGTTTGAGTATGGCAACGAAGGACACCAGCGGGCAGCGGCAGGCACCGAAGCGGACCGAGGAAGAGCAGGAGGCCGACGCGCAGGCCGCCGAGGGCGTCAAGGAGCGGCAGGACAAGCTCACCGATGACGTCGACGCGATCCTCGACGAGATCGACGAGGTGCTCGAGGAGAACGCCGAGGAGTTCGTGCGCTCGTACGTGCAAAAGGGCGGCCAGTAGGCGCACGGCGGCGAGGTTCGCGCACAGCCGATTTCACTCATAGCCGACGCGGCCTGGCCCGGACCATCGATGTGGCATGCGCGCAGTAGGGTCATGGCAGGACAGCAGGCGGACGAAACCGGAGGGACTCGCGGGTGGCGCGTGACGTGAACGGCACCGGGTTCGGTGGTCTTGGTGGCATCGGGTCCGGTGGCGCTGGCTTTGACGGCTACGGGGGCGGCGGGCAACTGCCCGCGCCGTACCTGACCGCGGGTACATCCTCGTTCTCCGACTTTCTCAGCGTGGCCGCGCCGGGGCTGCTGCCCGCCAGGACCAGCGCCGCGCTGAGCGGCGGGGGCGGCGGCGCGGACATCCCGCACGGCACGACGATCGTGGCCGCGGTCAGCCGCGAGGGCGTGGTGATGGCAGGCGACCGGCGGGCCACCGCCGGCAACATGATCTCCCAGCGGGACATCGAGAAGGTGCTCCGCAGCGACGACTTCTCCGCCGTCGGCATCGCCGGCGTGGCCGGGATCGGCATCGAGCTGGCCAAGCTGTTCCAGGTCGAGCTGGAGCACTACGAGAAGCTGGAGGGCCGGGCGCTCTCGCTCGAGGGCAAGGCCAACCGGCTGGCCGGACTGGTGCGCGGCAACCTGGGCGGCGCCATGCAAGGCCTGGTCGTGGTGCCGCTCTTCGCGGGCTTCGACGAGGAGCGCGAGCGCGGCCGGATCTTCTCCTACGACGTGGCGGGCGGCCGTTACGAGGAGCACCGGTTCTACTCCATCGGCTCGGGCTCGGTGTTCGCCCGCGGCGCGCTCAAGAAGCTCTACCGCGATGACATGACCGCCGACGAGGTCATCATGGCCTGCATGGAGGCCCTCTACGACGCGGCCGACGACGACTCGGCCACCGGCGGGCCTGACCTCACCCGGCGCATCTTCCCGATCGTGGCCTCGATCACGGCCGACGGCTTCGAGCGGATCAGCGACGACAGCGCCGCGCAGTACGCGCAGGCCGTGGTCAACGCCCGGATGAGCAGTCCCGACGGGCCCGCGGCGTCGCTGCCCGAGGCCGGCAGCTAGCTGCCGCCCCCCGCGCTCGTGCCGATCTCAACACTCAAGTAAGGACAGTGCCAGCGGTGTCGATGCCCTTCTACGTGTCGCCCGAGCAGGCGATGAAGGACAAGGCGGATTACGCCCGTAAGGCCATCACGCGCATCCGCAGCGGCGTCGTGATCGACTACGACGACGGGATCTTGTTCGTCGCGCCGAACCCGTCGCGCGCGCTGCGCAAGTTCAGCGAGATCTACGACCGCATCGCGTTCGCCGCGGTCGGCCGGTACAACGAGTTCGAGCGGCTGCGCCAGGCGGGCGTGCGCTACGCCGACCTGACCGGGTACCAGTACGACCGGCAGGACGTGAACGCGCGCGGCCTGGCCAACTGGTACGCGCAGACGCTGGGCACGATCTTCACCGAGAGCAACAAGCCGCTCGAGGTGGAGATCGTGGTGGCGGAAGTCGGGGAGTCGTCCTCGGACGATCAGATCTACCGGATCACGTTCGACGGGTCCGTGGTCGAAGAGCAGGGCTTCGTGGTCATGGGCGGGCTGGCCGACCAGGTTTCCACGGTGGTCAAGGAGCGGTACCACGCCGGGCTGACGCTGACGGAGGCCATGAGCGTGGCGATCGCGGCGATGACGTCCCAGGGGAACAACGGGGATACGCGGCCGGAGATTACCGGAGCGCAGCTTGAGGTGGCGGTGCTGGATCGGAAGCGGCAGCACCGGATGTTCCGGCGGCTGACCGGAAGCCGGCTTGACTCGCTGCTCGCCGAGGCCAGCCCGGGTAAGCCTGAGGCGCCGGCGCCGGAGGACGGCGAGGAGACCTCGGCCTCGTGACTCCAGGGCCCGCCGGGCCCGGGCCCGGACATCGGCGTCCGGATCGGACTGGGGCATAACCGGGCCGCGGGCCCCCGTTTGACGCTGAGCGTTGACGTACGCAATGCGACACACGGCACATCAGCGCGGTGGCGGCGGCCGTCGGGGCGCGATGTAGTGTCAGGTCATGCGCGGAAGGCGCGCGCAGCATAGGAGGAGATTGTGACCAGTGACGTGGCCACGGCGGCGGGGATCGACACTCCGACCGGCCTGCTGATCGGCGGGCAGTGGACAGCCGGCCGCGCGGGCACGCTGCCCGTGATTGACCCGGCCACCGAGGCTCCCATTGCCGAGATAGCGATCGGGACCGTCGAGGACGCCATGGATGCGGTCGGCGCGGCCTCCGCGGCCCTGCCCGGCTGGGCGGCCAGGCCCCCGCGCCAGCGCGGCGAGATCCTGCGCCGCGCGTACGAGATCATGATGGAGCGGGCCGAGCCGCTGGCCCGGCTGATGGTGCAGGAGAACGGCAAGGCGCTGCCCGACGCGCGGGCCGAGATCACCTACGCGGCCGAGTTCTTCCGCTGGTACGGCGAGGAGGCGGTCCGGAACCTGGGCTCGCTGTCGATCGCGCCGAACGGCACCAACCGGATCATGGTCCAGCACCAGCCGGTCGGCGTCAGCCTGCTGATCACGCCCTGGAACTTCCCGGCCGCAATGGCCACCCGCAAGATCGGGCCCGCGCTCGCTGCGGGCTGCACCGTTGTGCTCAAGCCGGCCAAGGAGACCCCGCTGACCGCGCTGGCGGTGGCCAGCATCCTGGGCGAGGCGGGCGTGCCCGACGGTGTGGTGAACGTCGTGTCGGCCGCTAAGCCAGGCCCCATGACCGAGGCCATGATGGCCGACCCGCGGGTGCGAAAGCTGTCCTTCACCGGCTCGACCGAGGTCGGCCGGCTGCTGCTGAAGACCGCGGCCAGCACCATCATCAACTGCTCCATGGAACTGGGCGGCAACGCGCCGTTCCTGGTCCTGGAGGACGCCGACGTGGACGACGCCGTGGCCGGCGCGTTCCTGGCCAAGATGCGCAACGGCGGTGAGGCCTGCACCGCCGCCAACCGCTTCTACGTGCACGACTCGGTCGCCGACGAGTTCTCGGCCAAGCTGGCCCGGCGCCTCGGCGCGCTGCGCGTCGGCTCCGGCCTGGACGAGGGCGTCGAGCTCGGCCCGCTGGTCAACGCCGACACCAGGGACAAGGTGGCCGGGCTGGTGGAGTCGGCGGCCAGCGACGGCGGCAAGGTCGTGCTGGGCGGCCGCGCCCCGAAGCGCCCCGGCTACTTCTACGAGGCCACCGTGCTGGACAACGTGCCGGCCGACGCGGGCATCCTGGGCCAGGAGATCTTCGGGCCGGTCGCGCCGATCGTCAGGTTCTCGGACCAGGCCGAGGCCATCGCCATGGCCAACAACACCGAGTACGGCCTGGTGTCCTACCTGTACAGCCGGGACCTGCGCCGGGCGCTGCAGGCGGCCGAGGCCCTGGAGTCGGGCATGGTGGGCATCAACCGCGGGGTCGTGTCCGACCCGGCGGCGCCGTTCGGCGGGGTGAAGCAGTCCGGGCTGGGCCGCGAGGGCGCCCACGAGGGCCTGCTTGAGTTCACCGAGACCAAGTACATCGCGGTCGACTGGTAGGGGACGCATGGACCGGCGCATCTTCGGACTGGAGAACGAGTACGGCGTCACCTGCACGTTCCGGGGGCAGCGACGACTGTCGCCGGACGAGGTGGCCAGGTACCTGTTCCGCCGCGTCGTGTCCTGGGGCCGCAGCAGCAACGTGTTCCTGCGCAACGGCGCCCGGCTCTACCTCGACGTCGGCAGCCACCCGGAGTACGCCACCCCGGAGTGCGACAACCTCATCGACCTGGTCACCCACGACAAGGCCGGAGAGCGGATCCTCGAGGGCCTGCTGGTCGATGCCGACCGCAGGCTCCGCGAGGAGGGCATCGCCGGGGACATCTACCTGTTCAAGAACAACACCGACTCGGCGGGCAACTCCTACGGCTGCCACGAGAACTACCTGGTCGGCCGGCACGGGGAGTTCGGGCGGCTGGCCGACGTGCTGATCCCGTTCCTGGTCACCCGGCAGATCATCTGCGGCGCGGGCAAGGTGCTCCAGACCCCGCGCGGCGCGGTGTACTGCGTGAGCCAGCGGGCCGAGCACATCTGGGAGGGCGTCTCCTCGGCCACCACCCGGTCGCGGCCCATCATCAACACGCGTGACGAGCCGCACGCCGACGCCGAGCGGTTCCGGCGGCTGCACGTGATCGTCGGCGACTCCAACATGAGCGAGACCACCATGCTGCTCAAGGTCGGCGCCACCGACCTGGTGCTGCGCATGGTGGAGGCCGGCACGGTCATGCGCGACCTGACGCTGGAGAACCCCATCCGGGCCATCCGGGACGTCAGCCACGACATGAGCGGGCGGCGCAAGGTCCGGCTGGCCAACGGCCGCGAGGTCAGCGCGCTGGAGATCCAGCAGGAGTACCTGACCAAGGCCACCGAGTTCACCGACCGCCGCGGCGCCGACCCGATCACCAGCCGGGTGCTGGACCTGTGGAGCCGCACGCTGCACGCGGTGGAGAGCGACGACCTGAACCTGATCGCCCGCGAGATCGACTGGGTGACGAAGTACCAGCTCATCGAGCGGTACCGGGCCAAGCACGACCTGTCGCTGTCCTCGCCCCGTGTCGCCCAGCTCGACCTGGCCTATCACGACGTGCACCGCAAGCGCGGCCTGTACTACCTGCTGCAGAAGAGCGGCGCGGTGGAGCGGGCCTGCCGGGACATCGACATCTTCCAGGCCAAGTCGATCCCGCCGCAGACGACCAGGGCCCGGCTGCGCGGCGAGTTCATCCGCCGGGCCCAGGAGCGGCGCCGTGACTTCACGGTGGACTGGGTGCACCTCAAGCTCAACGACCAGGCCCAGCGCACGGTGCTGTGCAAGGACCCGTTCCGGTCCACCGACGAGCGCGTCGAGAAGCTCATCGCCGGCATGTAACCGGCTTGTCGGCGCGAGTCGGCAGGCGGATCTGATAACAGCAAGAAGCGCCGTGCGCTGATTACCGATGGCCCGGTAGTGATCACTCAGAGTTGCTAGCATCGCTGACGGTACACGCGAACCAGAACCGGGGGGTCTGTTCGGTGCTGCAGCGCGCACGCTCCGGGCCGGCCCAGCGCCGGGTCATCTCCTTCCGGCGGGCCCAGTTCCGGCGGCCCGGCCCCGCGCTGCCGCACCTGCCCGCGCCGCCGCGGCCGCCCCGGCCGCCCCGGCTGGCCCGGCTGCCGGTGCCGCTCCCGAGCCGCATCCGCGTCCCTGACGTTCAGCTGCCCCGGGTGCGCCTGCCCCGGCTCCGCCTGCCCCGGACGCGGCTGCCCCGGCCGCCCCGGCTGCCGCGGCTCGCGCCCCGGCCCGCCACGCTGGCCGCGGCGGTGGCCTGGCTGGCCCTGGGGATCGCGCTGTTCACCGTGTACCTGCACGTGTCGCGCACCTCGCCGGTCAACTCCGACGGCGCCGCCAACGCCCTCCAGGGCTGGTCCCTGCTGCACGGCAACCTGCTGCTGCACGGGTGGCAGCTGTCCGACGTCTCCTTCTACACCACCGAGCTGCCGCAGTACGCGCTGCTGGAGGCCATCACCGGCCTGGGCCCGGACGTGGTGCACCTGGCCGCGGCCATGACCTATGCCCTGCTCGTGCTCGGGGCCGGGATGCTGGCCAAGGGCCGGGCGACCGGCCGGGCGGGCGTGCTGCGCGCGGGCATCGCCATCGGCATCATGCTCGCGCCCCAGGCCGGCACCGGGGTCTACGTGCTGATGCTGTCCCCGGACCACACCGGCAGCATCCTCCCGGTGCTGCTGGCCTGGATCCTGGTCGACCGGGCGGGCCGCCGCTGGTACGTGCCGCCGCTGGCCGGGCTGCTGCTGGCCTGGGCCCTGGTGGCCGACAACATCGTGCTGATCACCGGCATCGCGCCGCTGGCCGCGGTCGGCGCGCTGCGCGCCTACCGGATCATCGTCCGGCGCGGCGAGCCCGCCGCGGCGGCCTGGTTCGAGATCAGCCTGGTCGCCGCGGCCGTGGCCGCGGTCGCCGCGGCGCACCTGGCCGTGAGCCTGATCGCCAGCCACGGCGGCTACTACGTCTACCCGGTGCACAACCAGCTCGCCCTGTTCAGCGAGCTGCCCGGCAACCTGATGCTCACCCTGCAGGGCATCCTGGTGCTATTCGGGGCCGACTTCCTCAGCCACACCGTGAGCTACCCGACCGCGCTGATCGCCGTGCACCTGGTCGGCGTGGGCCTGGTGGCCTGGGCCGTGGGCATCGCCCTGCGCTGGATCAGCCGGGCCGAGGTGGCTGTCCAGCTGCTGGCCGCCTCGATCGCGGCCAGCCTGGCCGCCTACCTGCTCGGCCGCAACGCCGTTGACCTTAACAGCACGCGGGAGTTCGCCGCCGTGCTGCCGTGCGGGGCCGCGCTGGCCGGCCGGCTGCTGGCCCGGCGGCTAGCCG
>JBOHCO010000689.1:0-1728 GCA_050698895.1 Streptosporangiaceae bacterium | reverse complement strand
GCCTCGGCCAGGCTGGCCTCGGCCGCGGTCAGCGCGCCCCGGTCCCTGGCCAGGCGGACATAGGGCAGCACCCGCGCCGCGGCGTACCACTGGGCCCACCCGCCGCCGGGCGGTGCTTCATTCAACGGTGCTTCATTCGGCAGTGCTTCATTCAACAGCGGCAGCCCGGCGATAACCCCTGGCCACGGGGCGCCGAATGCTTCGGCCCCCGCGGCATGCAGGGCGGCCAGTTCTCTTCCGAAACAGACGGCCGCCCGCGGCTCGGGTGCACTCGTCTCGATCCAGTCGATGACCAGGAAATCCCCGGCCTGCGCGAGCACCGCAGGGACGGCGGCTCCGGCATCGGCGAGCCAGCGCAGACCGCTGGCTTCCGCGGCGAAGCCGCGCCCGGGCGGCAACTGCCCCACGCTGCCGGGCCAATGGCCCGAGTCAGCCCCCTCATCAGCGGAGTGGCGACCGACCTTGGCGAAGGCGGCCGGGCCAGTGGAAAGTTGCAGCCGGAAATGAGCTGCCCCGTGCTGGCCGCCCAGACTGCGGACGGCGCTGACCCCGGTGCCCAGCTCCTGCTCCAGCCGGGCGCGGATGTCGCGGTCCACGGCGCTCCGCCCCAGGGCCCCGGCCTTAGGACAGTCGCTCGGCCAGCCGGGCGGTGAGGCCCCTGGCCGCGGCCTGGACCAGCTCGAAGGTCTCCTCGTACTCGGCCGGGCCGCCGTGGTAGGGGTCGGGCACCTCGGCGTCCGGCTCGGCCTGGGGGTCGAACGACCGCATGAGCCGGATCCGCCCGTCGGCCAGCTCGGGGTCCTTGGCCCGGCCCGGCTGCCCGGCGGCCATCTGCCGGAGGTTGACCAGGTTGCGCCGGTCCATCACCACAAACAGGTCGTAATCGGGCAGCCAGCCCGCGTTGATCTGCCGGGCAACGTGCTGCGAGCCGTCATAGCCGCGACGGCTCAGCTCGGCCCGGGCCCGATCGTCCATCGGGCCGCCCACGTGCCAGTCCCCCGTGCCCGCGCTCTCCACCGTGATCTTGCCGCCCAGGCCCGCCTGGCCGATCTCGTCGCGCAGGATCACCTCCGCCATTGGCGACCGGCAGATGTTGCCCAGGCACACCAGCAAGATCCGGTAGTTGCCGTCCGGGTCGCGGGGCGCCGGCACCCCCGGGGTCACGGCGTCGCTGTCAGCAGCCATGGGATCAAGCATGCCCGATGCCGCGCGGCCCGCTATCACCTGCCACGATGTACTGCATGGTTTCGCCAGTCAGGTACCGTTCGCTGTCGTTCTGGCATGACACCGTGCCGGGCACGCTCACTCCGGGTGAGCCGCTCCCGGCCGACACCGAGGCCGACGTGGCCATCGTGGGCGCCGGGTTCACCGGCCTTTGGACCGCCTACTACTTGGCTAAGACCGCCCCTGACCTGCGGGTTGTCGTCTGCGAGCGGGAGATCGCCGGGTTCGGCGCGTCGGGCCGCAACGGCGGCTGGTGCTCGGCCCTGTTCCCCGCCTCGCTGAACAAGCTGGAGCGGATGGCGGGCCGGGACGCGGCCACCGCCATGCAGCGGGCCATGCACGAGACCGTCGACGAGGTCGGCCGGGTGGCCGCCGCCGAGGGGATCGACTGCCACTACGCCAAGGGCGGCACGGTCATGCTGGCCCGAACCCCCGTCCAGCTCGAGCGGGCCAGAGCCGAGATCGCCGAGGCCCGCGAGTTCGGGTTGGGCGAGTCTGACCTGC
>JBOHCO010000688.1:0-7725 GCA_050698895.1 Streptosporangiaceae bacterium | reverse complement strand
GTCCCGGCCCGGCGAGGTCCCGGCCCAGGCCCGCTGAACTCCGCGGCGCAAGTCCGCTACCGTTGGACGGCTTCCGGAACGCGACGCTGAGGAGATCACCATGTGGAACTCATTCAGGACCGACTCGCTTGAGGGCATCACGGCCGAGGTGATCAGCTTTCCCGGCGGGACGGGGGACGATATCCACGCCTGGGTGGCGCGCCCGGCCGGCAACGCGCCCGCGCCCGGCATCGTGGCCGTGCACCACCTGCCCGGCTGGGATGAGTTCTTCCGCGAGTTCTGCGAGCGGCTGGCCCGGCACGGCTACACCGTGATCTGCCCCGACCTGTACTGCCGCTTCGGCCACGGCACCCCCGACGACGTGGCGGCCAAGGTGCGCTCCGAGGGCGGGGCGCCCGACGAGGGCGTGGTAGCCGACCTGGCCGCCGCCATGGACTGGCTCAAGGCGCAGCCGACCAGCAACGGCAAGGTCGGGATCATCGGCACCTGCTCCGGCGGCCGGCACGCCGTGCTGACCGCCTCGCGCACCACCGGCTGGGACGCCGTGGCCGACCTGTGGGGCGGCGGGGTGATCATGCCGCCGGAGAACCTGACGCCCGCCCAGCCGGTGGCGCCGATCGACTACACCGAGGGCCTGACCGCGCCGCTGCTCGGCCTGTTCGGCAACGACGACAAGCACCCCACGCCCGAGCAGGTGGACCAGCACGAGGCCGAGCTCAAGCGGCTGGGCAAGACCTACGAGTTTCACCGCTACGACGACGCCAACCACGCGTTCTTCTACTACCAGACCCCGATGTACCGGCCGGTCCAGGCCATGGACGGCTGGGAGAAGGTGTTCGGCTTCTTCGCCCAGCAGCTCCAGGGCTAGCTCACCAGCGGCCGGCCACCTGGGCCCGGATCCGGCGGTCGTACAGGTCCTCGATCTGGCCCAGCTCGGCGTCGCCGAGCGGGGCCAGGTCCGCCGCCGCCGCGTTCAGCCGGGCCTGCTCCGGGTTGCGGGCGCCCGGGATCACCGTCGTCACGCCGGGCTGCTGGATGACCCAGCGCAGCGCGGCCTGGGCCGGGGTGGCCCCGGCCGGGACCAGCGCCGCGAACTCGCGGGCCGCGTCCACGCCGGTGGCGTAGTCCACGCCGGAGAACGTCTCCCCCGCGTCGAACGCCTCGCCGTGCCGGTTGTAGGTGCGGTGGTCGCTGGCCGCGAACACGGTGTCGCGGGTGTACCGGCCCGACAGCAGCCCCGACGCCAGCGGCACCCGGGCGATGATGCCCACTCCGTTGCGCCCCGCGGCCAGCGCGGCCGGGAGCACCTGTTCCAGCGGCTTGCGCCGGAACGCGTTCAGGATGATCTGCACGCTGGCCACGCCCGGCCGGGCGATCGCGGTCAGCGCCTCGTCGCAGGTCTCCACGCTCACCCCGTAGGCGGCGATGCGCTGCTCGGCGACCAGGGTGTCCAGGGCGTCGTAGACGGCGTCGCGGGAGTAGACCGGGGTCGGCGGGCAGTGCAGCTGGACCAGGTCCAGCGTGTCCGCGCCCAGGTTGGCACGGGACCGGTCGGTCCAGGCCCGGAAGTTGTCGAGCGTGTACAGCGCCGGGTCCAGGGCCACCCGGCGGCCCATCTTGGTCGCCACCATGATGTCCAGCCCCGGCCGCCCGGCCAGGAACTGCCCGATCAGCTTCTCGCTGCGGCCGTCGCCGTACACGTCGGCCGTGTCCAGGAAGGTCACCCCGGAGGCCACGGCCGCGTCCAGCACGGCCAGCGCGTCCTTCTCGCCGATGTCGCCCCAGTCGGCCCCGAGCTGCCAGGTGCCCAGCCCGATCACCGAGACTGCCCGGCCGGTCCGGCCCAGTATCCGCTTGTCCACGGACACCGACCCTAGCGCCGGCCGGCTAGGCGACGGCGTTGGGGCTGGCCGCGGCGGGAGCGGCGACGGCGGGCACGGCCGACTCCAGCCAGCGGCCGATCCGGTCCAGCAGGGGCAGCTGGGCGCCGGACTCGGCGTGGCCGAAGCCGGGCTCGATCCACAGCTCCCTGGGCTCGCGGGCGGCCGCGTAGAGCTGCTCGGCGTGGTCGACGGGGAAGAACTGATCCTGGTCGCCGTGCACGATCAGCAGCGGGGTCGGCGCGATCTTGGCCGCGGCGTCGGCCGGGGGCACGGGCACCGGGTCCCAGCGGCCGCCGCTGATCGTGGTGCCCAGGAACCGGCGCGCGAACATCCGGCCGGCCCGGTTCTCGATGGCGAAGTGCACCCGCCGCATGGGCGCGGTGCCGCGGTAGTACCAGCGGCCGGGGCCGCTGACCGAGACGACGGCGTCGACGCCGCCGAGCAGGCCGGCGTGCCGCAGCACGGTCGAGGCGCCCATCGAGAAGCCGACGGTCGCGACCCTGGCGTAGCCGAGCTCGCGGGCGTAAGCCACGGCCACGTCGACATCCTTGATCTCCTTGTCGCCCATCGTGGAGGATCCGCCCGACCGGCCGTGGCCGCGGAAGTCGAAGCTGACCACGCCGCCGAACCGGCTCAGCCGGGTGGCGACCTTCCACACCCCCGGCCGCTGCCAGTTCTGGGTGAACCCGTGCGCGACCACGATGCCCAGATCGGCATTGCCGGGCAGGTGCACGGCGTCGATCGGCACGCCGTCCTCGGTCACGATCGTGATCGCTTTTGTCACGGGCTTGCTCATCTCTCTATTGTGCTCGACCGGCGGCGACGGCAATCTGGTGCATGCCTCGCGCGGCATCCGCCCCGCGAGTCCGCCGATGTTGCCGGAGGCGCGCCGATGCCCCTTCTTGACCAGCTTGTCACCGCGATCCGCAGCGGCCACGTCGAGATCGTCGACCTGACCGCCCGGCTCGAGTCGTCCACGCCGGTGATCCAGCTGCCCCCGCCGTTCAGCAATACCGTGCCGTTCTCGCTGCGGGAGGTCAGCCGCTACGACGACCGCGGGCCGGCCTGGTACTGGAACGACATCATCACCGGCGAGCACACCGGCACGCACTTCGACGCGCCGGTGCACTGGATCACCGGGCGGGACGGCGAGGACGTGTCCCAGGTCCCGGCGGGCCGCCTGATCGCGCCCGCGGTGGTGCTGGACTTCAGCGCGCAGGCCGCGGCCGACCCGGACTTCCTGCTCGAGGTGGAGCACATCAAGCAGTGGGAGGCCGACCACGGCCCGCTGCCCGAGCGGGGCTGGATGCTGTACCGCACCGGCTGGGACACCAGGTCGGGCAGCCAGCAGGAGTTCCTGAACGCCAACGAGACCGGCCCGCACACGCCGGGCCTCTCGGTGGAGTGCGCGCGCTGGCTGGCCGAGCAGGCGCCGGTGATGGGCATCGGAGTCGAGACGGTGGGCACCGACGCCGGGACGGCGCACTCGTTCGACCCGCCGTTCCCCTGCCACTCGGCGCTGCTCGGAGCGGGCAAGTACGGCCTGACCCAGCTGCAGAACCTGGCCCGGCTGCCGGCCACCGGGGCCGTGGTGATGGCCGGGCCGCTGCCCATCGCCGGCGGTTCCGGCAGCCCGGCCCGGGTGCTGGCCCTCGTCGAGCGCGAGTCCTGATGCTGGTCAGCGAGGCCGTCGCGGCGGTCCTGACGGACCTGGGCACGGACACCGTGTTCGGCCTGGTCGGCAGCGGCAACTTCCACGTGACCAACGCGCTGATCTCACGGGGCGCGCGGTTCGTCGCGGCCCGGCACGAGAACGGCGCGGCCAGCATGGCCGACGGCTGGGCCCGGCTCAGCGGGCGGCCGGGCGTGGTCTCGCTGCACCAGGGACCGGGGCTGACCAACGCGCTGACCGCCATCACCGAGGCGGCCAAGAGCCGGACGCCGCTGGTCGTGCTGGCCGCCGACGCGTCGGCCCCCCGGTCCAACTTCCGCATCGACGTGGGCGCGATCGCCAAGGCGGTCGGGGCCACGCCGGGCCGGCTGCACTCGGCTGGCTTCGCGGTGGACGACACGGTCCGGGCCTACCGCACCGCGGCCGCCGAGCGGCGCTGCGTGATCCTGGCCCTGCCGCTGGAGGTGCAGGCGGCCGAGTGCACCTGGCCCGACCTGAGCCCGGCCGAGCGCATGCCGCGCGACGAGGCGGCCGCCGGGCCCCCGGACCGCCAGGCCCAGGCGCTGGCCGGCCTGCTGGAGCGGGCCGAGCGGCCAGTGTTCATCGCCGGCCGGGGCGCGCGGGCCAGCGGCCCGCAGGCCGGCCCCCTGCTGCGGCGACTGGCCGACGCCTGCGGCGCGCTGCTGGCCACCTCGGCCGCGGCCAAGGGGCTGTTCCGGGGCAGCCAGTGGGACCTGGACGTCAGCGGCGGCTTCGCCTCCCCGCTGGCCGCCGAGCTGATCCAGGGCGCCGACCTGGTGGTCGGCTGGGGCTCATCGCTGAACATGTGGACGCTGCGGCATGGCGCGCTCATCGGGCCGGGCGCGACCGTGGCCCAGGTGGACACCGACGCCGGGGCCATCGGCGCGCACCAGCGAGTCAGCCTGGGCGTGACCGGCGACGTGTCCGCGACCGCGCAGGCCATGACCGGGCTGCTGCCCGCCGCGGAGGACACCGGCGGCTACCGGTCGGCCGCGCTGGCCGAGCGGATCGCCCGCGAGGTGCGCTGGCGCGACGTGCCGTTCACCGACGAGAGCGACGGGCAGCGGATCGACCCGCGCACGCTGACCATCGCGCTCGACGACCTGCTGCCCGCCGAGCGGGTCGTCGCGGTGGACTCGGGCAACTTCATGGGCTACCCGAGCATGTACCTGTCCGTCCCGGACGCCGACGGCTTCACCTTCACCCAGGCCTACCAGTCGGTCGGCCTCGGGCTCAGCTCGGCGATCGGCTCGGCCATCGCCCGGCCGGACCGCCTCACGGTGGCCGCGCTGGGCGACGGCGGGGCGCTGATGGGCATCAGCGAGCTGGAGACCGTCGTCCGGCTCGGCCTGCCGATGGTCATCGTGGTCTACGACGACGCGGCCTACGGCGCGGAGGTCCACCACTTCGGCCCGGACGGGTACCCGCTGGACACGGTCCAGTTCCCGCCCGCCGACCTGGCCGCCATCGGCCGCGGGTTCGGCGCCGAGGGAGTGACCGTGCGCACCCCGGCCGACCTGGCGCCGGTGCGGGCCTGGGTGGCCGGCGACCGGGACCGGCCGCTCGTCATCGACGCCAAGGTAACCGCCGACCGGGGCTCGTGGTGGCTGGAGGAGGCGTTCCGCGGGCATTAGCGGCGGTGCTGCGAACCTCGTCAGCGGCGCGGGCCGCCGCCCTCGGCGGCCTCGATCTCCGCCTTGTCCGGCGCGCCCCGGACCAGGCCGATGAGCGCCACCGCGATAACCGCGCCGAGCACGTCCCCGGCCACGTAGCACCACCAGCCGGTGAAGTTCCCGGCCACGATGTCGGGGCCCAGGGTGCGGGCCGGGTTCATGGACGAGCCGCTGATCGGGCTGGCGAACAGGCCGAGCAGCGCAATGGTGGCGCCGACCGCGAGGGCGGCGTTGTGGCCGATGCTCCG
Organism: Streptosporangiaceae bacterium; assembly: GCA_050698895.1. Lineage (GTDB taxonomy): Bacteria > Actinomycetota > Actinomycetes > Streptosporangiales > Streptosporangiaceae > DASUBV01. The sequence goes on along the minus strand of JBOHCO010000688.1, from coordinate 2,228 downwards.
GCTGCCGGTCGCGGTGTGCAGGATGACGCTGACCAGGATCGCGGTGAGCACGATCTCCATGACGAAGGACCGCCACTCCCCGCCCGGCCTGTTAATGGGATAATTTCCGCCCGTCGCCACGCTGCCGAACATGCCCTGCAGGAAGAGCGCGGCCAGGATGGCCCCGGCGAACTGAGCCACCCAGTACGGCAGCACCCAGCCTCTCGGGAACACGCCGCGGCCGTAGAAGGCGAGCGTGACCGCCGGGTTGATGTGCAGCCCGGACAGCGGGCCCCAGGCGTAGATCAGGGCCATGACCAGCAGGCCGGGCGCGACCACGGCGGCGGCCCTGGTGATCGGGCCGCCGCCCGCGTAGTGGTTGATCACCCCGGCGCCGGCGGCCACGGTCACCAGCAGGAACGTGCCCGCCAGCTCGATGATCAGCCGGATCCACAGTGGTCGCGGCCGGAGCGTGTCCTCCTCGAACCGGATGAGGTAGCGCCGGCGCATCGCCTGCGCATGCTGCTGCTCGGCGTCAGCGGCGGTCATCTGGACGGTTAGATGTCCTGTGTCGCGGTGATCCGCCCCGAGGCGACGGCCCCGACGAGCGCGTCGTAGTCGCCCTCGTTCAGGTCGGCGTAGGCGGCGGAGAACTGGGCGATGGCCTTGTCGAAGACCTCGGAGCCGCCCAGGTAGCTGGCGATGGCGATGCGGTCGCCGGACCGGGCGTGCGCCCGAGCCAGCGTCCAGGCGCACAGCTGGCCGTACATGAGCATGCCGCTGGGGATCAGCGTGTCGATGTCCATGGAGAGCTTCATGTCCCTGAGCTGGCGGACGTAGAAGTCATGGGTCTGCTCGTCGAGCCCGGCCTCGTTCCGCTGCCAGCCCAGGAAGATGTCGCTGTAGGCCTGCATGAGCCGCTGGCCGGCCACCACGCGCTGGCCCTGGTTGGCGTACCTGCTGTTGCCCACGAAGCGGCTGAGTACCGACTCCGTTGCCTCCTTGACCTGGAGGAACAGCGGATCACGGACGTTGCGTCCGAGCAGCAGCACGATCCAGCAGCGGGTGCCGACGCTGCCCACGCCGACCACCTTGTGGGCCAGGTCGGCGAACTCGAACTGGTCGAGCAGGTAGCGCCGCTCGGTCTCCAGGGTGCGCCGGTACTTGCCGATCAGGTCCGACAGCTGGGACTCGATGAACTTGCGGTCGGCCTGGCGGCTGGCCGCCAGCTCGTCGATGGGCACGATCAGCGGCGGGTCGGAGATGATCCGCGGCCTGCCGTCCACCATGCGGGTCAGCTTGCCGACCTCCTGCGTGCTGTCCCTGGTCCGGGCCTTGGCCAGGCCCTTGCCGACCAGCTTGCGCTGGCGCGAGGTCATCCGGCCCTTGAACCGGCGGCGGAAGTCCTCCATGTCCGCGCAGGCGTACCACACGTCCAGGTCGCTCATGCTCGCGAACTGGCGCATGGCCAGCCGGTACTGCTGCGCGGCGCCGGCCACGACGGCCCGGCGCTGCTTGCCGCTGTACCCGTTCTGCCGCGCGGCCACCTCCCGGCGGGCGGCCAGCCGCTTGACATCCCACTCCCACGGGCCGGGCAGCGTCTCGTCGAAGTCGTTGACGTCGAAGACCAGGTTGCGCTCAGGTGAGGCGAAGATGCCGAAGTTGGACAGGTGAGCATCGCCGCAGGCCTGCACCGGGAGCCCGGTGACCGGGGTGCCCAGGGCCAGGTCACTGGCCATCGGCAGGGCAGCGCCGCGGTAGTAGGTGAACGGCGAGACCATCATCCGCCCGTAGCGGACCGGGACCAGCTCAGGCACCCGGTCGGCGGACTGCTCCTCCAGCAGGCCCACCGGGTCGGGCCGGTCCGAGGGCAGCTCAAGCAGGGCGTGGCTCTCCCGCGGCACCTCAGCCCGGACCGCCTTCCCGCGGGCCGCGCGCTCGGCGACGGTCAGGTGCCCGATGCCAGAGTCGAGCTGGTATCGGTGGATTCGCCGCAGCCGGGTCTCGGCGGTCATCACGCCCATGGTCTGGCTCCTTCCCCGCTGCGGCCAGCGGGGCGCGCAGCACAGGTCAGGATGCCCCGGCCGGGGGGCAGGCGGCTCATCCCCGGCGGGTGAATCAGTCGGCGCCTGGCCGTGGCTGGTGGGCGGGCGGGGCCGGATGCCACCGAGCCACGGGCCACGGCGGCTGGACCGGGGCCCGTGGCACGGCAGCGGCCTAGCACCCGCGAGGGTCGTGGGCGCTAGGCC
>JBOHCO010000687.1:0-1649 GCA_050698895.1 Streptosporangiaceae bacterium | reverse complement strand
ATCCGAAGCTAGTACTCCGGTGTGAAGACACGGGAAGGCTGGGAATGGCCGTTTTCGTACTCCGAGCTACGTTTCCGGCAACCGCGCATATGCCGCCTTCGCCGGCCGTCGCCCTGGTCGGGCCATCGCGCCGTCCTGCCCATCCGAGCGCCTGCCCGGCTGCGCTGCCGTGACCCCGCAGCTGCGCGGGCCATCCACTCAGGAGGAAAGCTATTGAGCTCCACCGATGAGGCTCCGGCTCCGGTCGCTCAGGCGGTGACCGGCATTGCCGATCCCGCACCGCTCGGGCTGGCCGCGTTCGCCCTGACCACGTTCCTGCTGTCAGCCGTCAACGCCGGCTGGGCCAAGAACTCGACCGGCAGCGACTGGCTGGGCTACGCCCTCGGCTACGGCGGCCTGGTCCAGCTGATGGCCGGCATGTGGGAGTTCCGGAACCGGAACGTGTTCGGCTCGACCGCCTTCTCCACCTACGGCGGGTTCTGGATTGGCCTCGGGCTGTGGGCGGTGCTGGTCGCGCCGCACGCGCTGTCCGCGTCGGCGGCCGGCAAGGACCTGGGCTGGATCCTGCTGTCCTTCGCCATCTTCAACACCTACATGATGATCTTCAGTACGCAGGTGAACATGGCCGTGTTCGGCGTCTTCCTGACGCTGGAGCTGACCGAGATCTTCCTGTTCATCGGCAACTTCGCGGGCAATGCCAACCTTGTCAAGGTGGGCGGGTACATCGGCGTCCTCACGGCGCTGGTGGCCTGGTACACCTCGGCCGCGGGCGTCATCAACGGCATGAAGGGCAGCATCGTGCTGCCCGTCGGCAAGCCGCTGATGGCCATGGGCCGTACGGCCTGAGTGATCACCGGAGCCCGGCGTCCCCCCACGGGACGCCGGGCTCCGGCGTCCGCGGGCCCGATAGCGTAGGACGGTGGATCTACACGAACGACGCCAGCTGGACATGGCGGCACAGGTGGCCAAGGTAAAGGCGCGGGCCCGGCCGTGGCGGTCCATCATCGCGCTGACCCTGGCCCTGGCCAGCCTGGGCGCGGCCGAGTACGGCCGGTACCTGAAAACTCAATCCGGGAGCCTGGACTCGGTGACCGCCCCCGTCCTGCAGTACTGCGGCGCCGCCGGCTTCTTCCTGCTCGGGGTGGCCGCGGCCTTCGGCCTGTCCGGCCAGGTGCGGAACCTGGTCCAGCCGCACATCGGGGCCGCGCACGCCGGCGTGGTCCGGTACGCCCTGGCCCTGGCGGGCATCTTCACCGTGCTGGTCGTCGCGCTGAACGTGAGCAGCCTCCCGGTCGGGCAGCTGGTGCTGGGCGGCGCCGTCACCGGCGTGCTGCTGGGCATCGCGGCCCAGCAGTCGCTGGCCAACCTGTTCGCCGGCATGGTGCTGCTGTTCGCCCGGCCGTTCCGGGTCGGCGACCGGGTCCGGTTCCGGGCCGGCGCGCTGGGCGGCACGCTGGAGGGCGCCGTGACCGACGTGAGCATCACCTACGTGCGGCTGGAGACCGCCGACGGCGTGGTCTTCGTGCCCAACTCGCAGGCCCTGGCCGCTACCGTGGGGCCCCTGCCGCCGCCGGCACCCGCCGATCCGGCGCCGGTCGGCGCGCCAGTGCCGGTCGGCGAGCCAGTGCCGGTCGGCGAGCCAGTGCCGG
>JBOHCO010000686.1:0-1168 GCA_050698895.1 Streptosporangiaceae bacterium | reverse complement strand
CGGGCCGTTCGGAGCGGATGCGGGGTATCCGCGTGAAGTTGTGCCGGGGCGGCGGGCAGGAGGTGGCCCATTCGAGTGAGTTGGCGAAGCCCCACGGGTCGTCGGCGGTGACCGGCTCGGCGTTCTTGTGCGTCCAGTAGATGTTGTAGAGGAACACGAGCGTCGAGGCGCCGAGCACGAACGCCGAGATCGAGGAGATGTCGTTCAGCGTGGTGGCCAGGTGCGGCAGGTACGGGTAGTTGGCCACGCGGCGCGGCATGCCCATGACGCCCAGCCAGTGCTGCACGAGGAACGTGCCGTTGAACCCGAAGAACACCAGCCAGAAGTGCCACTTGCCGAGGGTCTCGTTAAGCTTCCTGCCGGTTATCTTGGGCCACCAGAAGTAGAACCCGCCGAACATGGTGAAGACCACGGTGCCGAACAGCACGTAGTGGAAGTGGGCGACCAGGAAGTAAGAGTCGCTGACCGCGAAGTCCAGCGGCGGCGAGGCCAGGATGACGCCGGTCAGCCCGCCGAACAGGAACACGACCATGAATCCGATGATGAACAGCATCGGCGTCTCGAAGCTCAGCGAGCCCTTCCACAGGGTGCCGACCCAGTTGAAGAACTTGATCCCGGTCGGCACGGCGATGAAGAAGCTCATGATCGAGAAGAACGGGAGCAGCACCGCGCCGGTGGTGAACATGTGGTGCGCCCACACCGTCATCGACAGGCCGGCGATCGCGATGGTCGCGCCGACCATGCCCTTGTAGCCGAACAGCGGCTTGCGGGAGAACACCGGGACGATCTCGGTGGCGATGCCGAAGAACGGGATCGCCACGATGTAGACCTCGGGGTGGCCGAAGAACCAGAACAGGTGCTGCCACATGATCGCGCCGCCGCTGGCCGCGTCGAACACCCGGGCGCCGAGCTTGCGGTCGATCTCCAGCACCAGCAGCGCCGCGGTCAGCACCGGGAACGCGACCAGCACCATCAGGCTGGTCACCAGGACGTTCCAGGTGAAGATCGGCATCCGGAACATCGTCATCCCCGGCGCGCGCATGCACAGGATCGTGGTGATGAAGTTCACGCCGCCCAGGATGGTGCCCAGCCCGGCCAGCACCAGGCCCATGATCCACATGTCGCCGCCCAGGCCCGGCGAGTACTGCGCGCTGGTCAGCGGCGAGTA
>JBOHCO010000685.1:0-6351 GCA_050698895.1 Streptosporangiaceae bacterium | reverse complement strand
GGTCAGTGCAGGCGGCGGGCGACCTCGGCGGCCCAGTAGGTGAGGATGATGTCCGCGCCCGCGCGCCGGATGGCGGTGAGCGTCTCGTCGATGATCCGGTCGCGGTCGATCCAGCCCTGCGCCGCGGCTGCCTCGATCATCGAGTACTCGCCGCTGACCTGGTAGGCCGCCACCGGCAGTTCCACGCTCGCGGCGACCTGGCTGATGATGTCGAGGTAGGACAGCGCGGGCTTGACCATGACGATGTCGGCGCCCTCGGCGATGTCCAGGGCCACCTCGCGCATGGCCTCGCCGCGGCTGGCCGGGTCCTGCTGGTAGGACGCCCGGTCGCCGAACTGGGGCGCGCACTCGGCGGCCTCCCGGAACGGCCCGTAAAAGGCCGACGCGTACTTGACCGAATAGGCGCAGATCGCGACGTCGGGGTAGCCAGCCTCGTCCAGGGCGGCCCGGATCGCGGCCACCTGGCCGTCCATCATGCCGCTGGGCGCGACGATGTGCGCGCCCGCACGGGCCTGGGCCACGGCGATGGAGGCGTAGCGCTCCAGCGTGGCGTCGTTGTCCACCTCGCCGGCCGGCGTCAGCAGCCCGCAGTGGCCGTGGTCGGCGTACTCGTCCAGGCACAGGTCGGCCAGCAGCACGGTGTCGGCGCCGACCTCGGCCGCGAGGTCGGCCAGGGCGAGCTGGACGATGCCGGCCGGGTCGTCGGCGGCCGAGCCGCGCGCATCCTTCACGGCCGGGATCCCGAACAGGATCAGCCCGCCCACTCCGGCATCGACCGCCTCGACGGCGGCCTTGCGCAGGCTGTCCCTGGTGTGCTGGACGACGCCGGGCATGGACGACACCGGCTGCGGCTCGGCGATCCCCTCCTTGATGAACAGGGGCAGGATCAGGTCACCCGGACGCACGTTCACGTCGCTGACCAGCCGCCGCAGGGGGGCAGTACGGCGCAGCCGGCGCAGCCGGGCCACGGGAAACGTCGCGCTCATGATGCTCCTACCTGAGACGCCGGCGGGCACCGCGACGGCGCTCACTGGGCTTGCGCACCGGCTCGCCGGCCGCGGTGGCCGCGTCGCGGATGCCGGCCCCGTGCTCGGCCAGGGCCTCGACCAGGGCGGTCACCGACGGCGTGGGGGCCTGGACGTCGACCCGGAGGCCGAACTCGGCGGCCGTCTTGGCCGTCTGCGGGCCGATGACCGCGATCACCGTCACGGTGTGCGGCTTGCCGGCGATGCCGATCAGGTTGCGGACCGTGGAGGACGAGGTGAACAGCACGGCGTCGAAGCCGCCGCCCTTGATGGCCTCGCGCACCGGGGCCGGCGGCGGCGCGGCGCGCACCGTCCGGTAGGCGGTGACGTCCTCGGCGTCCCAGCCCAGCTCGGTGAGCCGGGCGACCAGGGCCTCGGTCGCGATGTCGGCCCGGGGCAGCAGCACCCGGTTGATCGGGTCCAGCACGTCGTCGTAGGCGGGCCACTCGTCGGCCAGGCCCTCGGCGGACTGCTCGCCGGCGGGCACCAGGTCGGGCATGATGCCGAACTCGCGCAGCGCCTGGCTGGTCTGCTCGCCGACGGCCGCCACCTTGACCCCGGCGAACGCCCGGGCGTCCAGGCCGTACTCCTCGAACTTCTCCCGGATGGCGCGGACGGCGTTGACCGAGGTGAACGCGATCCACTGGTACCGGCCGGTGACCAGGCCCTTGACCGCCCGCTCCATCTGCTGCGGGGTGCGCGGCGGCTCGACGGCGATGGTGGGCACCTGCTCGGGCACGGCGCCGCGGGCGCGCAGCAGGTCAGAAACGCCCTCGGCCTGCTCCTTGGTCCGCGGCACGAGCACCCGCCAGCCGAACAGCGGCTTGGTCTCGAACCAGGACAGGGTGCGCTGCGCGGCCACGCCGTCGCCGATGACCGCCACCGCGGGACCGCTCGAGGTCAGCGGGCTGACCCCGGCCGCCTTGAGGTCGGCCGACACCGAGCCCAGCGAGACCGCCACCGTGAGCTGATCGGTGGTGGCGCCGTTCCAGGTGATGGTCATCCGGGTGCTGTCCGGGTAGCCGGCGGCGATGAGCATCTTGCCCAGGTCCACCGGGCCGCCCTCGGCACCCAGGATGACCAGCGTGCCGGGGCCCGCGGTGATGCTGCTGACCTCGCTGGCGTTGATCACGCGCACGTCGCGGCTGGCGTCGGAGGTAAGCGGGACGCCGGCGTAGGCGGCGACGGCGGTCGCGTTGGGCACGCCCGGCACCACCTCGAAGGCCACCTTGGCCTTGGCCAGCGTCGCCGCCTCGCTGGCCGCCGCGGAGAACAGGAACGGGTCGCCGTTGAACAGCCGCACCACGAGTTGGCCGGCCCGGGCCGCCTTAACCAGCAGCTTCTGGTCTTCGTGCAGCTCGGCGGCGTCTACCACGGTCACGTCCGGCCGCATCAGGTGAGCCAGCGGCTCGCTCTCGGCGGGCTCGGCCACTACCAGGTCGGCCTGGCCGAGCAGCGTGGCCGCGCGCACGGTCAGCAGGTCCTCGACCCCCGGGCCGGTGCCGACCAGCGCCACCAGGCCGGGTGAGCCCTTCGCCCTGGCCCCGGCGGCCTTCGCGGTCGCGGCCTTGCCGCCCGCCTTGTCCTTGTGATCACTGTCGGCGCCGCCGGCCGCCCTGGCCGCGGCGCCGTCCGTCCGGTCCTTGTCGGTCATCTCCCGGTCGGCTTTGTCCACTGTCTTGCCGCCAGTCTTCTCGCCAGCTGTCATCTCGCCGGCCGGGCGGCCGGACGAGCCCGTCGCGGGTGTGGGGTTCATCAGTTATCGTCCCCGTTGCTGATGTGTCCGCCGGACACGTGGCTGGTGTGTCCGCCGGACACGTGGCTGGTGTCTCCGCCGGACACGGCTGTATACCGTCCTGCGCCGCGGCGCAGCAGGTCAGCGGCCAGCTCGCGGCCCAGGCGCTCGGCCTGGTCCGCGGGGCCCTCGATGCTCCCGCGCAGCGCTGTTCCCCCGTCGGCGGCCACGACGATGGCGTGCAGCCGCACAACATCCGTCCCGGCAGCATACGCGCCTACCGGGGCCAGACAGCCTGCCTGCAACGCCGCGAGCAGGCTGCGTTCCGCCGTGGTGGCGGCTCGGCTGACCGGGTCGTCCACGCGCGCCAGCAGCGAAGCCAGGTCTTCCCGGTCGGCCCGGACCTCAACCGCCAGCGCGCCCTGGCCGGGGGCGGGGAGCATCTCCTCGGCCTCGAAGATCTGGCTCACCGCGTCGACCCGGTCGATGCGGACCAGGCCGGCGTAGGCCAGCACCACCGCGTCCAGGTCGCCCGAGCCCACCTTCGACAGCCGGGTGCCCGCGTTGCCGCGGACCGGCACCGGGACTAGGTCCGGGCGCAGGATGAGCAGCTGGGCGGCGCGCCGCGGCGAGCCGGTGCCGATGCGCGCGGCGAGCGGCAGGTCGGCCAGCTTGGCCCCGTTTCGGGCGGCCAGCGCGTCGCGCGGGTCATCCCGCGGCGGCACCGCGACCAGCGTGATCCCCTCGGCCGGCTCGGTCGGCAGGTCCTTGAGCGAGTGCACGGCCAGGTCGACCTCGCCGGCCAGGAGGCTGGCCCGCAGGCCACTGACGAACACCCCGGTGCCGCCGATCTGCGCGAGCTGGGCCGGGCTGGCGTCGCCATAGGTGGACATGCCGACCAGCTCGACCTCGCGGCCGGACGTCGCGGTGATGGCCCGGGCTACCTGCATCGACTGGGCGATGGCCATCGGGCTCTTCCGGGTGCCTAGGCGCAGCGCGCTCACGGCCTGCCTTCCTGCGATGGGCTAGAGGCGGGGTTGCTGGTCCCTGGCCCGGCTGCCGGGCCGGAGTCGGGCGGCCCGGCAGGTCCGGCCGGGTCGAGCCCGGCCAGGCCCGCGTCCGCCCGGGCCACCGCCTGCACCGCCTCGGGATCCAGGTCAAACAGCACCCGCAGCGCGGCTTCGTAGGAGTCGGCCCCGGGCGCGCCGGCCAGCTCCTTCACCCGGACTGTCGGGGCATGCAGCAGCTTATCGGTGATCCGCCGCATCGAGCGGTCAATCTCCTGCCAGGCCTGCGGGTTCAAGTGGTCGAGCCGTCCGGCCAGCCGGGCCAGCTCGGCGTCTACCACGCTGGCCGCCTTGGCTCGCAGCGCGACCACGGTGGGGGCCACCGTCGCGGCGCGGCCGGCCGTCAGGTAGGCGGCGAACTCCTCGGCCAGGATGGCGCGCACGGCCGCGATGTCGGCGTCGCGGACCTGGGCCTGCTCACCGCCCGCGCCCGCGGCCAGCGCCTCCAGGTCGACCACGGCCACGCCGGGCAGCCGGGCGGCGGCGGCCTCGATGTCCCTGGGCAGGGCCAGGTCGAGCAGGATCAGCCCGGCACCGGGCCGGTCCCGCCGCGCCGTCGCCGCGCGCACCATGTCCGCGGTGATCACGGCGCCCGGCGCGCCGGTGCAGGAGATGACCAGGTCGGCCTCGGCCATCAGGGACGGCAGGTCAGTCAGGTCGGCGGCCCGGCCGGACACGGTGCCGGCCAGCCGCCGGGCGTGGGCGCGACTCCGGTTGGCCACCGTGATGGCGGCGGCCCCGGCGCGCTCGGCGGCCGCCACGGCCAGCGAACTCATCGAGCCGGCCCCGACCACCAGAACCGACCGCCCGGCCAGTTCCTGCTCGGCCGTGGTCGACGGCCCGCCCATCTCGGCCGTGGCCGCGGCCAGGCCGACGTTGACCAGGCTGGCCCCGGCCCGGTCGATGCCGGTCTCGGCGTGCGCCCGCTTGCCGGTGCGCAGGGCCAGGGCGCCGACCTCGGACAGGGCCCGGTTGACCGTGCCCTGCTCCCTGGCCACGGTGAGCGCCAGCCGGACCTGGCCGAGGATCTGGCTCTCGCCCACCACCATCGAGTCCAGGCCGCAGATCACCGCGAGCAGGTGCTGCACGGCGCGGTCCTCGTAGTGCACGTACAAGTGCGGGGTGAGCTCGCCGAGCGGCACCCCGGAGTGCCGGGCCAGCAGCTCGCAGACGGCCGCGACCGCGCTGTGGAACTTGCCGACCTCGGCGTAGATCTCGACCCGGTTGCAGGTACTCACCACCATGGAACCGGCCACGTCCTCGGCGTGCAGCACGTCACGCAGCAGCTTGACCCTGGCATCGCTGGTCAGCACGGCCCGCTCGAGCGTCGCCATCGGCGCGCTCTTGTGGCTCAGTCCGACGACCAGAATGCTCATGTACCTACCGCCTGGGCTTCCACACCGCTCTCACCGCCAAGAGCCAGCGCCGCGCTCGCATCCGGCTCGCGATCACCGTCGCGCCGGGCCCGGCGTTCCTGCCACTCCCGCTCCTGCGTCATGCCGACTATCGCGCGACGCTGCGCGTGGAAGGCAAGGATCTGCAACTCGATCGACAGGTCGACCTTACGCACATCGACGCCGGAAGGCACGTTCAGCACGACGGGCGCGAAGTTGAGGATGCTGGTCACGCCCGCCGCCAGCAGCCGGTCGCAGACGTCCTGGGCGGCGGCGGCGGGGGTCGCGATGACCCCGATGGACACGGCGTGAGTGGCCACGACGTCCTCGATGTCGGCCGCGCTGCGCACCGTGTGCCGGGCGATCGTCGTGCCGACCACGGCCGGGTCGCAGTCCAGCAGCGCCGCGATGCGGAACCCGCGGGAGGCGAAGCCCCCGTAGTTGGCCAGCGCCCGGCCGAGGTTGCCGGCGCCGACGATTACGACCGGCCAGTCCTGGGTCAGGCCCAGCTCCCTGGACACCTGGTAGACGAGGTACTCGACGTCATAGCCGACCCCGCGGGTGCCGTAGGAGCCCAGGTGCGACAGGTCCTTGCGCAGCTTGGCCGAGTTGACCCCGGCCGCGGCGGCCAGTTCCTCGCTGGACACGGTCGCGATATCCCGGTCGGCCAGGGCGTACAGCGCGCGCAGGTAGACGGGGAGGCGGGCGACGGTGGCTTCCGGGATGCCGTGATGGCCGCGCGGCTGGCCGCCTCGGGCACCGCTGGCTCGCGATCCGCTGGCCCGTGACCCGCTGGCTCGCGATCCGCTGGCTCGCGATCCGCTGGCTCGCGATCCGCTTCGCCGGGGGGCGGCGGCTCGCGTTCCATTGGCCTGAGCGGTGCTGGCCTGAGCGGTGCTGGCCTGAGCGGTGCTGGCCCGAGGTGCGCTGGCCTGAGCTGCGGCGCCCTGAGCTGCACTGGCCTGAGCTGCCGTGGCCTGAGCTGCGTTGGCCTGAGCCTCAATGCCCCGCGCCTCGTTGCGCGGAGCTGACGTTGACCGGCGTGACATGCGCCTGCACTCCCGTGGAGATCGACGCCACGTCCGCGCAGGCTCTCGGACCTGCTCGCACGTGCTTCCTGAAATTCACGG
>JBOHCO010000684.1:0-1358 GCA_050698895.1 Streptosporangiaceae bacterium | reverse complement strand
GCTACAGCAGCACCAAAGGGCCAGCCATGACGCTGGGGGGGGGGCGTACCGGGCGCGATCTCGGTCCCGCCGCAGTCCGAGGCCAGCTTCGCCGGGCCTGTCGGAGCGTGCTGTCAGCATGTGCGGCATGGGGAAGTTATCCGCCTTTGACACCGAGGCATTAGCCGGCCTCCTCGCCCGCCAGCACGGCCTGATCCGGCGCGAGCAGGCCCTACGTTGCTCTATGACCACGCCCGCGCTGCGACACCGCATCCGGCTTGACGGGCCATGGCAGATAGTGCTGCCGGCGTTTATCTGACCCATCGCGGCGAACTGACGCCGCGCCAGCGGGCCGCCGCTGCGTACCTCTACGCGGGGCCGGCCATGGCCGTGACCGGCCCGGCGGCGCTGGCCTGGCACGGGCTCGCCGCCGAACCGGGGTACTACGTTGACGTGCTGGTGAGGTCGGGGTGCCGACGGCAGAGCGCCGGGTTCGCGCGGCTGCACCGGACTGGGAGAGAGCCGGACGTCGCGTTCCAGGACGGGGCCGTTAGCTATGCTCCGCCGGCGCGGGCCGTGGCCGACACTGTCCGTCAGTTAGCCGATCCCGCCGAGATCCGGGCCGTGGTCGCGGTCGGCGTACAGCGCGGGAAGATACATATCTGGCAGTTAGCCGAGGAACTCGAGCACGGCCCGATCAGGGGCTCGGCCGGGCTGCGGCAGGCGCTGGCCGAGGTGGACCAGGGCGTCAGGTCGGCGGCGGAGGCGGATCTGCTGCGGCTGATCCGGCGGGCGCGGCTGCCTATGCCGTTGCTGAACCCGCGCCTGTACGCGGACGGGAAGTTCCTGGCCAGCCCAGACGCATGGTGGCCCGACGCCGGGGTGGCCGTCGAGGTGGACTCGCGGCAGTGGCACCTGTCGCCAGCGGCCTGGGACCAGACTATGGCCCGCCACAGCCGGATGAGCTCGCACGGCATCATCGTCCTGCATTACTCTCCCCGCCAGATCCGCTCGGCCGGTAAGCAGGTCGCCGCCGAGATCCGGGCCGCGCTGGCGGCCGGCCGCTCGCGATCCCTCCCGCCGGTCACCGTGGTGCCTGCCTGACGACCTCTGATAACAGCAAGAAGTTCCGGGTCTCCGCCGATCGGATAGCTGATAACAGCAAGAAGCGGCGGCGGCCGTCAGCGTCCGGCGCTTCTGTGCGGGCCGGGCGGGTCGCAGCGTGGCCGTCTGCGGACTGTCGGATGCTGGTGCGAGGCTTTCCGGCATGGGTGAGTTATCCGGCTACCTGAGGTTCTTATCCGGCTACATCAGCTTGCGCAGCAGCAGCAGGTCGAACACGTTGCCCTCGACCTTCAGCCGGCCGGTCAGCCAGGCCC
>JBOHCO010000683.1:0-3650 GCA_050698895.1 Streptosporangiaceae bacterium | reverse complement strand
GCCCCGGCCAGGCAGCGCTCGTAGACGTCGGGCATCGAGCCGGTCCAGGCCCGATCGGCGGAATCGGCCATGCTCGCACCGTAGTCCGCGTCACCCGCACCGGGTGACGCGGCCGGTCACCCGTCGTCAACGGCGCCGAGCTCAAGCAGCTCATCAAGCAGCACCTGGGCCGGGATGTCATGCTGGGGACCAGCCCGCCCCGGCGCATCCGCGCCTCAGCGGGTCGGCGAAACGGCTGACCACGGTCCGAGCCTCGGCCAGCGTGCGCGTACTCGGCAACAGGGAGCGCCGGGCTTCCGCCGCGTAGCCGGTCTCCCAGAGCGCACGGTCGGGAACCACCAGGCGTTGGGGCAGCTCCAGGCGGCGGCGTCCGGCCTCCGACCGCAGTGCCGCGATCCGCGGACTGGCCTCGACCGATCTGACCAGGACGATTGCGACGAGGTCAACGAGATCTTTATAACGGGCAGATGGTGCCTGGCTGGCGCCGTGCCGTTCGAACAGGGCGCATATCTTGTCGGCGACATGATCGACGAGCGGATAGACCCAGTATCCGTGCTGGCGGAGGTCCGGCATGACGACGCGGGCCAGCGGCGGGGCATTCTCCGGCTCGCCCGTCATCTGCAGATCGGTCCCGACAAGGTCGACATGAAAGGCGGCCCAGGCCCGTGTTGCCGACGAAGGCGGTGACGGGAAGCCGGACGCCTCCGGCGTCAGCGACCGGCCGACCACCTGGTCGTATCAGGGTCGGCGACTTGGTCCAGAAGCCAGCGAAGCAGGGCCAGGCCATCGCTGCGCCGGAGCCCGAACCGGGACGCATAAGCCGCCAGGGCGTCTGCGGCCGTGCCCGGGTCGACATGGCCGCCCCGGATGGCGTCCGCCACCACGTAGGCGACCGCCGCGGGATCCTCCTTGTCGTCTATCGGGATCCTCCTTGTCGTCTATGAGGTCAGTGACGATCCGGGACGGCCTGGTGACCAGCAGGCCGCCGACCACGGCCAGATCGCCGGGACGGATGGTCCGCTCGCGAAGCCGGACGTCCGGTCGCCGGGACTGCCGTCGGGCCGGGAGAGTGAAGTCATGCCGGTCCGCGGGGATGTGGCCTAGGCCGTACAGCGCCGCTGCGGAGCGATGGGATGCCACTCCCTGCTCCGGCATCCGATCCCAGGCCGGAACGTCGGGGGCGAGCTGAAGCCAGGCCGCCCGCAGCGTCAGGTGATCCGCCGCCGGCGATCCGGCGATCCGGTAGATGCCGTGAGCGACCCGATCAAGGACGCCCGCCGAGGCCGAGGAGCAGCAGGCGACGGGCCCTGATTGGGTGCCTGCGACCTCGCGACCAGCGCCCGTTCGGCAGCTAGGCCGGACAGCAGCCCTCGCGGTCTTTCGCTGCCCGGGGCCGCTGACAATGTCCGGGTAAGGGACATTTTGCCCTGAGCAGAAAACTGCCGGCTCTCGGAATAGCCCGGACCGGTGTCGTGCTGTCGCGAGGGCTGGCTTGTTGCCAACGCGAGGTCGCAAGGCACGACATATCGGCCTTCTGGGGCTCTGTCTGCTGCTGATCTGGGCAGGCAAGCCGCTCAAGGACCAGCGCGCCTCGTTGTGGCAGTCCGAGTCGATGTGGCTGATGGAGGCGCCATGACTCAGCTTGCGCGTCCAGACCTCGCGCGCAGCCGATCAGGACAAGATCACGCCGGTCCTGGTCCGGGTTCATCGGCCACTGAATGGTGGCCGGACGATGGCCCGGAGCTTGCGCGGGCCGGCCGGGCCGTCCCTGGCTGGGCGGTAGGCACAGCCATGCTGACGCCTGTTCTCCTCGTCGGGGGATGGCTGATTGGCGGCGCGCTCCAGCCCGCCTCTTACAGCCCGGTGCGGCAGACGATGAGCGCCCTGGCTGGCGCGGCTGGAACCGACCCGTGGGTCATGACCGCGGCACTGGTGCTGGTGGGCAGCTGTCAGATCGCGACGGGCGCGGGCCTGACTGGCGTTCGCATACCTGCGCGCATCCTGCTGGTCCTGACTGGCCTGTCGACTTTCGGCATCGCCGCGTCGCCGGAACCGGCCACGGGCCCGACGCCGCGCCACCTCGCCTTCGCGGTGAGCTGCGTGGTCACGACAGCGGTCTGGCCGGCACTGGTGGCCAGGCGCGCGCCTGCGCGGTCGTGGATCCTGAGTGTCTACAGCTGCGTGACAGTGACTGTCGTCTTTGCCGCGTTGTCCTGCTGGCTCCTGGTCGCGGCCCAGGCCGGAGGCGATGACCTCGGCCTGGTCGAGCGGCTAACGTCGGCGGTTCTGGGCCTGTTTCCGCTGGTCGTCGCGCTCGCCTTGCGGCAGGCCGTACGGGACCCAGGTCGCCAGCGTCACCGGCCTGACTCATCAGGCGACCGGGTCATCGCCTGGCCCGCGCCGGTGCTGAAGGAGCCGGTCGGGGCTCGGCCAGCGGACCCCGCTCGCCCAGCCCGCGCGCTCGAACACCCGGATGAGCCCGGCTGACAGGTCGAGCTGGCCGGGATCGACGCCGTGCCGGGCGCAGGCCGGGTCGGAGTGGTGCATGTTGTGCCAGCTCTCACCGAGCGACGGCACGGCCAGCGGCCACAGGTTGGTGGCCCGGTCGTGTCGGCGGGTCGTGAATGGCCGGTTGCCGAGCAGGTGACACAGCGAGTTGACGCTCCAGGTCACGTGCTGGAGCAGGAAGATGCGCACCAGGCCGGCCCAGACCAGCGCCAGCAGCGCGCCGCGAGCGCCGCCGATCACCCAGCCGGCGGCGAACGGCAAGGCCAGGGATGCAACGCTCAGCGCTGGAAAGGCCATCGACACCGCGCGCATGGCCCGGTCAGTCACCATGTCGGGCGCGTAGCGCTCCCCGGATGTCGGATCATGGCCGAACAGCCACCCGACGTGGGCGTGCAGGACACCGCGCAGCAACCCGGCCGGGCCGGTGCCATACCGGTAGGGCGAGTGGGGGTCACCCGGCCGGTCAGGAAATGCGTGGTGGCGCCGGTGGGTGGCGACCCAGCCGATCACGTCGCCCTGAAAGCTCATCGATCCGGCGACGGCCAGGGCAACGCGCAGTGCCGGCCGGGCGGTAAAGCTCCGGTGAGTCAGGCACCGGTGGAAACCCACCGTCACCCCGAAGCCGGTCAGCAGGTAGAAGAACACCGCCAGCCCGATTTCGGCGAAGCCGACGCCACGGCCCCACAGCAGCCACACCGCCGCGACTAGGCCGGCGAACGGGCCGACGACGATCGCTGCGATCACCGTCAGCTGGATGGCTCTCTGCAAGGGGGGCCGGGCAGGCAGATCAAGGGAGGGGAAGGAACCAGCGCCGTCATAAGGGGCTGGCGCCACGTCTGCAACCATCGTTCGCCTCGTGATCCGGTATATGCAGCGAGGCGACCTCGAGACCGGCGCGTGGCCTGGACGTGATCGGGAACTCGTTCAGGCTGCCTGAACAGATAGCGACACCATATGCGCTGCCGGGTCCCACTGCTGCCCGCCGTTGCATGGCGGACCTGGTGGCCTGGAGCAGGCTGGGATCGTCGTCGCTCAGGTCGGTCGGCGCGAACGACCAGTGCCGCCTGGACATCCTGGACCGGCTCGGCTCCGACGGGCCGCTGGCAACGCGCGACATGCCGGATACCTGTGCCGTGCCGTGG
>JBOHCO010000682.1:0-5151 GCA_050698895.1 Streptosporangiaceae bacterium | reverse complement strand
CGGAGTCGCCGGCCTGGAAGATGACCGGCTGCCCCTGCGGCGACCGGGAGATGTTCAGCGGCCCGGCCACCGAGAAGTGCTCGCCCTGGTGGTGCAGCGCGTGCTGCCGGCTCGGGTCCAGGAACGTGCGGGTCGCCCGGTCGCGGGGGAACGCGTCGGCCTCGACACCGCCAGCGCGGACAGCAGCGTCATCGGCTCCAGCCGGTTCAGGTAGTGCGGCGGGGAGTCGGCGGTGATGAACTGGCTGTCCACGATGAAGATCAGGTCGAACCGGGCCGCCTCGGCCAGCCGGGCCACCTCGATGTACCAGCCGATGTTCACGCTGGCGTCGCCGGGGATCGCCGGGTCCAGCCACTGGAAGTGCGCACCGGGCCCGCCCGCGCCCATGGTGACCGCGCCCAGCTTGATCTGCCGGCTCATGCCGTTCCCTCCTGCGCCGTCACCAGCTCGGCCGGGGCGACGGCCCGCTCCCGGCGGGCCACCTCCTCGCGGACCAGCGGCAGCAGGTGACGGCCGTAGTCGATGGCGTCGTCGTAGGGGTCGTAGCCGCGGATCAGGATCGTGGTCACCCCGATGTCCACGTAGTCCAGCAGCGCCCGGGCCACCGTCTCCGGCGTGCCGACCAGGGCGGTGGAGTTGCCCGCCGCGCCGGTGGCCGCGGCCAGCGGCGTCCACAGCGCCCGGTCGTGCAGCTCGCCCCTGGCCGCCGCGGCCAGCACCGAGGCGATCTGCTCGCGGGTCTGCGCCAGCTTCATGATGTCCAGGTACTCGCTGGTGCGGTCGTAGCGCTCGCCGGAGGCCAGGTAGTCGCCGTCGCGGCGCTGCTCGGCGGCGCTGCCGCCGGTGATGATGTGCACCGCGATCCGCCCGCCCGCGAACTGGTCCAGCGTGGCGAACGTCCGGGCGGCCAGGGTCGGGGCCACGAACCCCGGCCGGTGCGCGACCAGGAAGCTCAGCCGGTCGGTGTGGGCGGCGGCGCAGGCGGCCACCTGGCCGCCGTCGGGCTGGGACGAGGCGTAGCCGATCAGCACCCGGTCGAACCCGGCGTCCTCGTGGGCGCGGGCGAACCGCCGGACGTAGTCGCGGTCCACGACCGGGCCGCGCGAGGGCCGGATCTCCGACTGATCCCTGGTGCCGATCATGCCGATGAATTCAACAGACACGAATTAACGACCTTTCTTCACTGTGCTCTGGTCTGCTCAGCGGGCCCGGGCCAGGGGTGTCCACTCGTGGTGGCGGTGACAGGCCACGCTCCGGCGGTCGCCGATCTCCTCCAGCGGCGGCTGAACCGCGCAGGCCGCGGCGGCGAACGGGCAGCGGGCCGCGTACACGCAGGCGCCGGGGCCATCGGGCGGCGCCGGGTCGCCCTCGGCCCGGCGCAGCTGGCCCAGCGCGAACGGCCGGTCGTGCCGGACGCTGGGCGCCGACGCCATCAGCAGCGCGGTGTACGGATGCCGCGGCGCGGTGAACACCTGGCCGACCGGGCCGTCCTCCACGATCCGGCCCCGGTACAGCACCACCATGCGGTCGGCGATGCCGGCCAGCGAGCTGAGGTCGTGCGAGATGACCACGATCGGCAGCCCGAGCGAATCGCGCAGCTGGTCCAGCAGCCGCAGCACGTGGTTGCGGGTGCTGGCGTCCAGCGCGCTGACCGGCTCGTCGCAGATCAGCAGCCGGGGCTCGGTGGCCAGCGCCCGGGCGATGGACACCCGCTGGCGCTGCCCGCCGGAGATCTGGGCCGGCGTGCGCTCCAGCACGGTCGCGTCCAGGCCGACCTTCTCCAGCGCGGCCAGCACCCGCGGCCGGAGTCGGCCCGGGTCCCGCTCGCCGCGGATCCGCAGCCCTTCGCCGACGATCTCGGCCACGGTCAGGTCGGGATCCAGCGAGCGCAGCGGGTCCTGGAAGATCAGCTGCACCTGGCCCTGGCGGCGCTGGGCCCGCCGCGCGCCGCGGCGCAGCGCGGAGATCGGCACCCCGTCGAACACCACCCGGCCCCGCCGCGGGTCGGCCAGCCCGGCCACCGTGCGGGCCAGCGTGGTCTTGCCCGAACCGGTCTCGCCGGCCAGGCCCACGATCTGGCCCGGCCAGACCTTCAGGCTCACGTCGGTGAGCACCTGGGCCGCCCGCCAGCCGCGGCCCAGCACCACGTCGACCGACTCCACCTCGAGCAGCGGCCGCTCGGGTGCCTCGACGGTGCTCATCCGGCCACCAGCTCGCCGACCCGGCGGCCGACCTTGACACAGCGCACCTGGTGCCGGTCGCCGACCAGCACCGGCGCCACGGCGCCGTCGCGGCAGGCGGGCTCCGCCACCGGGCAGCGGGCGGCGAACCGGCACCCGGCGATGTCGGCGCCCACCGGCGGCGGCTGGCCGGGGATGACCTCCAGCTCACGGCGCCGGAAGTCGCCCACCGAGGCCACCCGCAGCAGCGCCTGGGTGTAGGGGTGCCGGGGCCGCTCGGCGATCTCCCGCGCGGGCCCGGACTCCACGATCTCCCCGGCGTAGAACACCGCGATGCGGTCACAGAGCTGGGTCACCACGGCCAGGTCGTGCGACACGAACAGCACGGCCAGGCCCCGCTCGTCGCGCAGCCGCTGGAGCAGCTCCAGCACCTCGGCCTGGATGGTCACGTCCAGCGCCGTGGTCGGCTCGTCGGCCACCAGCAGCCGCGGCTCGCAGGAGATCGCGATGGCGATCATCACCCGCTGCAGCATGCCGCCGGACAGCTCGGCCGGGATCTGGTCCAGCACCCGCTCCGGGTCGCGCAGGCCGACCGCGGCGCACAGCTGCGCCGCGCGCCGCCGGGCCGCGCGCCGGGACAGGCCCAGCTTGACCCGCAGCACCTCGGCGATCTGGTGGCCGACGGTGATCGACGGGCTCAGGTAGGACGCCGGGTCCTGGAACACCGCGCCCATCTGGCTGCCGTGCACCCGCTCCCAGCCCCGCCGCGACAGGGCCGTGACGTCGCGGCCGGCGAACGACACCGTGCCGCCCGCCACGCCGCAGCCCGGCGGGAGCACCCCCAGCGCGGCCCGGCAGGTCAGCGTCTTGCCGCTGCCGGACTCGCCGACCAGCCCGACGATCTCGCCGGCCCGGACCGACAGCGACACGCCGCGGACCGCGCTGGCCGCGCCGTGGTGCACGCTGACCTCCAGGTCATCGAGGCGCAGCACCTCGTCGGCCCGGGGCGGCCGGGCCGGGCCTGGTTCACCCAGATCCCGGTCGCCCAGGTCAGGCAACGGCTGGCGATTGTCGATCATCACGGGCTCCCTCGGGTTCGGTGACCGGCTCGAGCAGCACGAGCGTCCCCGCGCTGCCGCGGTCGCGGAAGGCGTCGGCCAGCGCGTTCAGCGCGCCGACGGTGACGGCGATGAGCAGCCCGGGAATGAACGGCGCCCAGGGTGCCTGGGAGAGATAGTCGAGGTCGGAGGACAGGATGCCGCCCCAGGTCGGGGCGGGCGGCTGGACGCCGATGCCGAGGAAGGTCAGGAACGACACCGCGAGCAGCGCGGCGGCGGTCATGGACGCCGTGGTCACCGCGATGTTGGGCAGCACCTTGCGCAGCACGTGGACCCGGATGACGTGCGCCTTGGACGCGCCGAGCAGCGCGGCCGCCTCCACGTACTGGGCCCGCGCGTGCTCCATGGTGGCGGCCCTGGTGACCCGGAAGAAGCCGGGCGCGAGCAGGATCCCGACCGGGACCATGGCCTGGACCAGGCCGTTGCCGAGCGCGGCGGTGACCGCGACGGCGAAGAAGATGGACGGCAGGGTCATCAGCGCGTCGGCGACGCGGTTGGCCGCGAAGTCGAGCCAGCGGCCCAGGAAGACCGTGGCGATGCCGGGCACGGTGCCCAGCACCAGCCCGATCCCCACCGCCTCCACGGCGGTGAGCACCGACAGCCGGGTCCCGGCCAGCAGCCGGCTGAACACGTCCCGGCCCAGGTAGTCGGTGCCCAGCAGGTGCTGCGCGCTGGGCCCGCGGAACAGCTGGCCGGCGTTGATGGCCAGCGGATTCTGCGGGGCCAGCAGGCCGCCGAAGATGGTCAGCAGCGCGATGACGGCCAGGATGCCGATCGCGATCCGCGCGGACGGCATCCGCAGCACCGACCGCCGGTCTGTCGGCCGCGCCGCCGGCCGCCGCGCCGCGGACCGCCGCCGCCCGCTCATGCCAGCATCCCGTCGTCGGTGCGGTACAGCCAGTTCAGCGTGGTGTTGACGATCAGGTTGACCACGATCACGAACGTGCTGATGACCAGCAGCAGCCCCTGCACCACCGGGATGTCGCGGGCCTGCGCGCTTTCCAGCAGCAGCTGCCCCAGCCCCGGCAGCGAGAACACCGCCTCGGCCGCCACCGCGCCCGCCAGCATCTGCGGGAAGTCGTTGCCCAGCACGACCAGCGCCGGGCCGGCCGCGTTGCGCAGCGCGTGCCGGATCAGCACCCGGCGGTAGGGCAGGCCGCGCACCCTGGCCCCGACGATGTAGTTGCGCTCCAGCACCGAGACCAGCGAGGTGCGCAGCTGGCGGGCGATGTCCGCGGCGACCTGGAGGCTCAGCGCCAGGCTGGGCAGGATGATGTACTTCAGCCACTGCGGGACGCTGGTCGCCGGGCCCACGTACCCGTTGGCGGGCAGCAGGTGCACGGTCACCGCGAACAGCACGACCAGGATGACGCCGACCACGAAGGCCGGCAGCGTGGACACCGCCGAGCAGACCAGGGTGACCCCGCGGTCGAACCAGCCGCCCCGGCGGACCGCGGCCACCACCCCGGCCGTGCCGCCGATGAGCACGGCCAGCAGCACGGCCAGCGTGGCGATCGACAGGTCCACCGGCAGCCGCTGGGCGATGCTCTGGGCCACCGGGATCTGGGTGAACCAGGACCGGCCCAGGTTGCCCTGCACCGCCTGGGTCAGCCAGTGCCAGTACTGCACGACGAGCGGGTGGTCCAGGCCCAGGGTGCGGTCCAGCCGCGCCACCGCGGCCGGCGTCGCGGCGTCCTGGCCCAGGATCGTGGCCGCCGGGTTGCTGTTGGA
Source organism: Streptosporangiaceae bacterium (assembly GCA_050698895.1). GTDB lineage: Bacteria > Actinomycetota > Actinomycetes > Streptosporangiales > Streptosporangiaceae > DASUBV01. Next base: position 122 of record JBOHCO010000682.1, on the reverse strand, counting down.
CAGCGCGCCCAGGCTGTAGGTGATGAACGTGCTCAGGAACACGATCGGCACCAGGACGGCCAGCCCGCCGCCCAGCCGGGCGGCCGCGGCCCTGGCCCGCCGCCGCCGCCGGGGGCTGACCC
>JBOHCO010000681.1:0-10609 GCA_050698895.1 Streptosporangiaceae bacterium | reverse complement strand
CGCGCCCAGGCGGCCGCCGCGGCGTCGGCCTGGCCATCCTGGTCCAGCAGGTCGGCGTGCGCCGCGTGCAGCGGCCCGTAGCTGTCCAGCGCACCAGAGGCCAGCACCGGGGCCAGCACGGCCAGGCCGGCTCGCGGCCCGTCGGCCAGCCCCACGGCCACGGCCCGGTTGACATCGACCACCGGTGAGGGCGCCCGCCGGGCCAGCTCGGCGTACAGCGCCGCGATCTGGGGCCAGTCGGTCTGGCCGAAGGCGGGCGCCTGGGCGTGCAAGGCGGCGATGGCCGCCTGGAGCTGGTAGGGGCCCGGTGCCCGGCGGTCGATGGCCTCGTCCAGCAGCGCCACGCCCTCGGTGATCAGCCGCCGGTCCCACTGCCCGCGGTCCTGATCGGCCAGCGGCACGGGCTGGCCGTCCGCGCGGCACCGGGTCGCGGCACGGGAGTGGTGCAGCAGCATCAGCGCCAGCAGTCCGGTCGTCTCCGCGTCGCCGGGCAGCAGCTGGTGCAGCACCCGGCCCAGCCAGATCGCCTCCGCGCACAGGTCAACCCGGACCAGGTCGGGCCCGCTGCTGGCCGCGTAGCCCTCGTTGAACACCAGGTAGACGACGGCCTGGACACCAGGCAGCCGCCCCGGCCGGGCGCTGCTGGCCGGGCCCTCGAGCCTGATCCCGGCAGTCTGGATCTTGCGCTTGGCCCGCACCAGCCGCTGGGCCATGGTCGGCTCGGGGGTCACGAACGCGGCCGCGATCTCCCGGGTGGACAGCCCGCCGACGTAGCGCAGCGTCAGCGCGACCCGGACCTCCGGGGCCAGCGCCGGATGACAGCAGGCGAAGATCAGGCCCAGCCGGTCATCGGTCATCTCTGGCTCCTCGAACTCGGCCGCCACGTCCGGGGCCACCGCCGGCAGCACGCCCCCGACGGCGCCAACGGTGCCGGCCGTGCCGACAGTGCCGACGGTGCCCGCCTCGAAGTCACCGGCGGTCGCGTCCGGCCCGGTCCGGGCCAGGTGCCGGTCCCGCCGGACCTGGTCCAGCGCCTTGCGCCAGGCGGTGACGGTCAGCCAGGCCCCGGGCCCGGGCGGCACGCCATCACGCGGCCAGGCCGCCGCCGCGGCCGCGAACGCCTCGCTCACCGCGTCCTCGGCGGCCTGGAGGTCACCCAGCCGGCGCGAGATCGTCGCCACCACGGCGGTCCACTCCTCCCGGTAGGCGCGCTCCAGCGCCGCACCGGAGGCGGGCGGGCCGCCCGGGTCCGTCAGCCCAGGACCGTCTGCCACGGCCTCCCCTCCGCCACCGGCCGGACCTCGACCGTGCCGTAGCGGATGAGCGGCATCCTGGCCGCCCACTCGATGGCCGCGTCGAGGTCGGCCACGTCGAGCAGGTAGAAGCCGAGCAGGTGCTCCTTGGTCTCGATGAACGGCCCGTCGGTCAGCAGCCGGTCCCCGCCGCGCAGCCGCACCGTGGTCGCGCTGTCGGTCGGATGCAGCTGCTCGGCGCCCAGCACCGCGCCGGTGTCCTTGAGCGCATGGGTGTAGTCAATCCAGTTGTCGATCACCCCGTCGTCGACCGAGGCGTCGGCCGGGCCGGCCTCCTCCGCCGCTCCGGGTGCGGAGTAGATCAGCAAGGCGTATTTCATGTCGGTCTCCGTTCGGATGCGGCCCGCCAGCGGCCGGTTACCCATCCAACGCCGCCGGCTCGCCAGTATCGACACCGTCGGGACATGAAATTCACCGGGGAAGGTTCTCGGAGCGCGCACAGCCGAGTGCGGAGTAAGGCTCACCGTCTCAGAACAAGCTGGCCCACCGCTGTCCCAGCGGGTTCACGGCTGCCGACAGCGGTGGCCACGCGGAGCCCGTCTCGGCGGGATCAGGGCCAGACCGGGCCCAGAAAGCCAAAGGAATTGGCTGCTGAGCCCCGGCAAGATCATGGCCGGGGGCTCAGCAGCCGCTGCCCGCCCGTGAGCAATGAGCGAGTGACGGGCGGGCTTCCCCCCCTCCGCGCAATACCTGGATCCGACCATCCGCCCGTGCACCCGGCGTGCACGAGATGTGGAGACGCTGTGGAGGACGATCACCCGGACACTGCCAGCCGGGGCGCCGGGCCGCTTTGGCAGACTCCTGGTCATGACTTACGTTGCCGCACCCGACCGCTATCAGCAGACCCACTACCGCCGCTGCGGGCGCAGCGGCATCGACCTGCCCGAGGTGTCGCTCGGGCTCTGGCACAACTTCGGGAACGACCGGTCGCTGGACACCCAGCGGGCCATCCTCCGGCGGGCGTTCGACCTCGGCGTGACCCACTTCGACCTGGCCAACAACTACGGACCGCCGTACGGAGCGGCCGAGGAGAACTTCGGCCGGATCATGGCCGAGGACCTGCGTCCCTACCGCGACGAGCTGATCATCTCCACCAAGGCGGGCTGGGACATGTGGCCCGGTCCCTACGGCGATCGCGGCTCGCGCAAGTACCTGCTGGCCAGCCTGGACCAGTCGCTGAAGCGGACGGGCCTGGAATATGTCGACATCTTCTACAGTCACCGGTTCGACCCGGACACGCCGCTCGAGGAGACCATGGGCGCCCTCGACACCGCGGTCAAGTCCGGCCGGGCGCTGTACGCGGGCATCTCGTCGTACTCGGCCGAGCGGACCGAGGAGGCGGCCCGGATCCTGCGTGAGATGGGCACGCCGCTGCTGATCCACCAGCCGTCCTACTCGATGCTGAACCGCTGGATCGAGGGCGGCCTGCTCGACGTGCTGGAGCGCGAGGGCGTCGGCTGCATCGCGTTCTCGCCGCTGGCTCAGGGCGTGCTGACCGGGAAGTACGCCAACGGGATCCCGGAAGGCTCACGGGCCAGCCGGGAGTCCTCACTGTCCAGGGACGAGCTCAGCGACGAGACGATGGCCCACGTCACGGCGCTGAGCAAGATCGCCGCCGCGCGCGGGCAGTCACTGGCCCAGCTCGCGCTGTCCTGGGCGCTGCGCGACCGGCGGGTGACCTCGGTGGTGATCGGCGCGTCCAGCGTCGCGCAACTGGAGGAGAACCTGGCCGCCGCGGGCCACAGCGACTTCACCGACGCCGAGCTGGCCGAGATTGACCGCGACGCGGTCGAGGCCGGCATCAACCTGTGGTCGGTGTCCGACACGCTCTGACGGTCGGGTGCACGGCGTTCCGGGTTCGGATAATTAACAGGGCGCGGCAGGCTGGATGACTCCAGCCGGCCGCGCCCTGTTTGCTCAGGGGTTATTTCTCGGGGTCGATGCCGTGCCAGGCGGGCACGCGGACGTGCCGGTGCCCGGCCGGGCCGGTGATGATGATCTTCCGGAGGGAGACGTCGTTGGCCTGGGTCACCTCGTGCAGCAGGTGCTCGGGGTTGGCGATGATCTCGATGTAGTAGGTGCCGTCGGGCAGGTGGGTGATGTTGAACGCCTGCCCGGCCTTGAACTGGTCGTAGGTGTCACCCCAGCCGATCGGCATGTACTCCTGGACCCACAAGGCGGTCGGCACGCCGCACTCGCCGCCCAGGCCGATCGACGTCGGCTGCCAGGTGGCGCCCGGCATGGCCATGTCGACCGAGTCGGTCGGGGCAATGCAGAAGCCGACCTTCTCGCTGGCCACCGCGACCTTCTTGCTGGCGTTGAGCAGCACGTACTTGGCGAACTGCTCGAAGTGCCAGTGGTGATGCCCCTTCTTGTTATCGAAGCCCATGGTGCCCGCCGGGGTGCGGCCGACGATGCGCCCGTCGTGCCAGTAGTACTGGTAGGCCTTCATGGTGGCCGAGCCCGGCGTCCGGAAGCCCTCCACGTCCAGCGGCGAGTGGCCGCCGACCCAGACCGTGGCGCCGAAGTTCACGAAGTCCTGCTTGGTCTTGCGCACGTGCGACGTGCTGATGCCCCACGACGGCAGCGGCGTCAGCTCGGGCAGTGCGTTGGCCGGGACGTGCGACAGCAGCGGCACGTTCTTCGGCAGTGAGGGCAGCGGCTTGCTGACCGGCCCGCGATGCTGGCTGTCTCCGCTGGAGCAGCAGCCCTTCGGGGAGCAGCAGTTCTGCTGCTTCACCACGTGCACGGTGACGGTGGCGCTACGGCCGCGGGCCGGGATCCCGAACAGGCGGTTGTAGCCCGGGGTGATGGTCTCGGTCACGCGGTACTTGCCCAGCCCGAGCTTGAAGCCCGGCCCGCTCCCGGGCCCGAACCCGAAGAACTGGCTGGACGGGTCCGCGGCCCAGCCCCTGGCCAGGCCCCAGACCTCGCTGATCGGGAACGGGTCGCCGGGGCCGCAGCCCTGCGGGAAGGGGTCGGTGGTGGCGCTGCTAGGGCCGGCGCGCTCCGCGTTGTAGGAGTCGGGGCAGAAGGTGATCAGCTTCGAGCCCACGACCTTCCCGTGGGCGTTGCGGACCGTCATCCGGATGAAGTCGCGCAGGCCGTTCCAGCCGTCCAGGACCCAGGACGGCAGCACGCGCTCGATCGTCACTCCGTGGTTCTTTATGATCTGGACGGCCCGGACCGGACTGGTGTAGGTCGACCGGGCAACATCGATCCGCAGTGGCGCGTCGTTCGTCGCCACCCAGATGCCCGGGTCCAGGAACACCCGCTTCCCGAAGCGCGGAACCGTGACACTCTTCTGGGGCGCGATCAGGCTGATCCTCGGACCCGGCGTCGTGGACGCGGCCGCCCCGCTCGCGGTCGCGGCCCCGAGCCCGGCCGCCGCCATGGCCGTCGCTAGCAGGCCGGCCGCCACGGGCGCCACCTGGCGCCGTCGCGCGTGTCTCATCCGTGCGTGTCTCATCCGTGCGTGTCTCATCAGAGCCTTCTCTCCCGGACTCTCCGCCCGTTGATGGATGGACGCTCCTTTAGACGCCGCAAGTCGGCGGGATGTTGCTGGACGGAATGTGTCAACTCGGCAAAGCCGGGGCGGACCTCGCGAGCCGGGGCCGATGTGATCTATCAGACACCCCGGCCGGGCATGCCCGGCGCCGTCGCTGAGTTAACGCGAATGGCTTTGAGAAACCCCAGTACGGGGAGCCCGACGAGCCGGTCCGACCGCGTGAGCAACGCCCGAATCGACCCGCCGTCGGATCTGCCGGCGCCCGGTAGCGGCGCCAAGGAGGTGCTCAGAATGAACCTCAGCCCCCGCTTCGCCATTGACCAGATGTTCGTTATCGGCGGGGCATTCCTGGCCGTTTCGGCCATGTCATTCAGCTCGTCGGTGGCGGGCTGGACCGGCTTTGGCGTGTTCACCGGGCTGACCGTGGTCGCGGCCGCGAGCGCGCTGTTCGGCCGCGGCCTGGTCCGCCGGGCCACCCACAGCCTGCTCGGGCTGGTCGCGCTGTGGTCGCTGATCGCGACGCTGCTGTTCAGCGGGACCGCGCTGACCTGGCTGGTGCTCGCGGGCGCCGTGGCGCTCGGCGTCATCGCGCTGGGCGACCTGACCGCCCATGAGGTCACGACCGAGAACGTGGTCCACCAGCTGGTGATCACTGACCCGGCACGGGACAGCGCGGCGGCCTGACGCACCGCGCGGCCTGACTGACTGCGCAGCCTGACTGACTGCGCGGCCTGACACACTGCGCGGCCTGACTGACTGCGCGGCCTGACACATCGCGCGGCCTGACACACCGCGCGGCCTGACACACCGCGCGGCCTGACTGACTGCGCGGCCTCGCGCCCTAAACCGCGGAAGGGGACGACCCCACAGGGGTCGTCCCCTTCCTGACGTTCTGGCAGGGTAGGTGCTCGTGACCGCGAACGGGCGCGATGTGCGCGTGGTGTACACCAAGTACGACGGCAGCCTGCACTGGAACTACACGATGAGGTACCTGGGGGAGGACGAGCACGGCAGCTGGCTCGGCGCCCCGCCCGGGCTGATCGCCCGCCGCGGCCATGAGCACCAGATAGTCATCAGGGAGGCGCACGTGCTGCTGTTCCCGCGCGGGGTGCGGGACGCCTGGTGGACGGCGATCTTCAACGCCGCGCCGGCCCGGACCGAGATCTACTGCGACATCGCCACCCCGGCCCGCTGGCCGGACCCCGGCGAGGTCACGATGGTGGACCTGGACCTGGATGTGGTCCGGCGGCGGGCCGACCAGCGAGTCGAGATCGTGGACGCCGATGAGTTCGACGAGCACCAGCGGCGGTACGGCTACCCGGCCGAGGTCATCCGGGAGGCGGAGCAGGCGGCCGTGTGGCTGCTGGACGCGATCAGCGCGGGCGCGGAGCCGTTCGCCGGGACCTACCGGGACTGGCTGGCTCAGGTGTCCTGAGTTCCCTGGCCGGCCGCCCGGCCGGCGTCGGGCCGGCTGGCCCGGTCGGCGCGCCAGCACTCCGAGCGCATCGGCACCTCGATCTCGGTCGCGCCGGGGAATCTCTCCTCCAGGGCCGCCCTGGCCCTGGTCAGCTCGGCCGCCCGGTCCGCCGGGCTGGCGGTGATCACGCCGCCGTAGGTGCCCTGGAGCTCGATGAAGTCCGCCGCGGTCATCGTGCGGGTATAGGCGAACGACGCCCGGACCCCGTTGACCAGCGGCACGCCCGCGGGCAGGTCCACCTGGCGCGGCCGCCGGCCCGGCGCCCCGTTGGCCTGCTCATCAGGCGGGGGCGCGCCCGGCGTGCGGCGGTGGCCAAAGTCGCGCAGCCAGCCGACCTGGCGGTCCCGGCTGGTCCAGATCAGGCCCATCCGGCCGCCGTCGCGCAGCACCCGGGTGATCTCGGCCAGGGCCAGTTCCGGGTCCATCCAGTGCCAGGCCGAGGAGATGAACACCCCGTCGGCGCTGGCGTCGGGCAGCGGGATGGCCTCGCCCCGGCCCGCCCGCACCTCGACGCCGGGCGAGCGGGCCGCCAGCACGGCCCGCATCCGCCCGTCCGGCTCCACCGCGATCACCCGCGGCACCCGGCGGGCCAGCGCCCTGGTCAGCAGCCCGGTGCCCGCGGCGACGTCGACCACGACCCGGGCGCCCGGCGGGACCAGCCAGTCCACCGCCGCCTCGGCGGGCGGAGGGCGCAGCCGGTCGTAGTCGCCGGCGATCGCCCCGAATGACTGTGCACGCTCCGCCCGGCTGGCCATGCCCGGCACGCTACCGGCCCGCCCAGCTACCGCTCGGTCGCGGTCCCTCAGTCGCGACCGCTCGGTCGCGGTCCCTCAGTCGCGGCCCCGGAGAAGATCCGCAGGGCGGCTAAGAGCGCTCGGGGGCCTGGCCGGTGACCGAGGCGGGCGGGAACCGCCGCTCGGCGTCGGCCAGCTTGCGCCGCGCGGCCTCGGCCAGGTCGATGTCCAGCACGTCGGCCAGCAGCACCAGGTAGAGCAGCACGTCGGCCATCTCCTCGCCGGCCCTGGTCCGCAGCGGGTCGGCCTCGGCCAGCCGCCGGGTGTCGTCGGCGGGCAGCCACTGGAACAGCTCGGCCAGCTCGCCGACCTCGCCGACCAGGGCCAGCAGCACCGACTTGGGGTCGTGAAACTGCCCCCAGTCCCGTTCGTCGCTGAACCGCCGCATCAGCCCGCGCAGCTCACTCAGATCCGCCACCCCAGCAGCATTCCACGCCACCCCGGCTGGCCTGGGCCTGGCCCGTGCCGGCCGCGGGCCTGGCCCAGCGACGTGGCTGTTTCCGCCACGACGCTAGGTCGCGGCACGCCGCGACGTACGCGCAGCGGCAGCCCGGTCGGTCCGGGTCGGCCCGGTCGCTGGCCCGGGCTGCGGTCACCAGCGTCATGGTTGGCCCTTTGGTGACGCTAGAGCAACACCAAAGCGCCAACCATGACGCTAGGACCGTCCAGGCGTCGGCCGGCCTGGGGCCGGCGAGAAGGATGTTGCTGCCGGGGCTGCCCGGCGCTGGGCCCGGCTCGCGCCAACGACGTGAAGGGCCAGCCACGTCGCTAGAACGACGTGAAAGGGCCGGTCACGTCGTTGGCCCGGGTCCCGGCCAACCACCCGGCCCCACCCTGGCCAGCCCGCTAGACCCCGCCCACCCCGGCCGCCACACTGATCCCGCCCGCCCCTCCGGGCGGCGTTTCGCTAGGCGATCGGGCCAGCGCGGGCAGTCGCCTGTTCTGATGGCGGGGCGGGCTGGCCGAACGGCGCTAGGCGGGGTCTAGTTCCAGCCAGGCGACGCGGCCGGCGTTGCTGCCGGCGATGCCCCAGCGGGTGGCCAGAGCAGCCACGATGAGCAGGCCGCGGCCGCGTTCCTCGCCCGCCTCGGGGTCGGGGGACCACGGGCCGCCGCGGTCCTCTACCTCGGCCCGGATCGCGCCCCTGGCGGTCATCCAGACCCGGACCGCGAACTGGCCGCCCGGCTCGCGCGAGCTGCTGTGCAGCACGGCGTTGCTGGCCAGCTCCGAGACGCACAGCACGACGTCGTCGGCCACCACGATCCCGGACAGCACGCCGCCGACGAACCGGCGGGCCTGCGCGACCTGTAACGGCTGGGCGGCGAATACTCGGCTCGCGGCGGCTACGGCACCGGTCTGTCTCTCGCGCGCGGAACCGGAGTCAGCGTGGCCGGCGGCCCGCTGCGTCGACTCTAGTTCTGGAGAAAGAGAGCCTGCCTCGGCCAGTGGTCCGGCCATGCCAAGTGCCGCGCTCATGTGCTGCCCTTCTGCCCTGGGCTGGTCGAGCCCCTGTACAGCGGAGTTGCGCTGAGCCGTTACAACCGTGCTGTTACATCCGCGCCGTTACAACCCTGCCGGCCACCGTGCCGTTACAACCCTGCCGGCCTCCGCGCCGTTACAACCCTGCCGGCCACCGTGCCGTTCAACCGTGCCGGCCCACCGCGCCGTTACAACCCTGCCGGCCCACCGTGCCGTTCAACCGTGCCGTTCAAATCAGAAGGCCAGGTTGCCGACGGTGCGGCATTCCCCGGCTTCTCTAGAGACGTTAACCCAGACCCCAAGAGATATCCAGCCCCTCATTGGCGTCGTCTTGTCCGTCATTCCTCAACAGAACGGGCTGAACAGCGGCATCGCTGCTAATCTACTTCTCTAGAGACGCTAAGGCCGATTGGGGGCTGCGGCGTGCTAGGAGGCCGGATCGTGCCAAATTCCGCTGGGCCGGTGAGCGAGCGAAAGTACCGAGTGATCGCGAGCGACTTGCGCGCGGCCATGGCCCGGGGCGAGTACCCGGCCCAGGCCCGGCTGCCGGGGGAGAACGACCTCATGCAGCAGTACCAGGTGGCGCGCATGACGGCCCGGCAGGCGCTGGCCCAGCTGATCAACGAGGGCCTGGCCGTCGCCCGGAAGGGCTCGGGCGTCTACGTGCGCGAGTTCCGGCCGGTGATCCGGGCGGGCGTGGGCCGGCTGGCCGGGCGTGGCTGGGGGTCGGGGCGGTCGATCTGGTCGGCCGACATCGACGACCGCGAGCTGGTCGTGGACCAGCTTGAGGTGCGCCGGGCCGAGCCGCTCGAGCACGTCCGGCTGCTGCTCGACCTGCACGACGATCCCGAGGCCCGGGTCATCGCCCGGAGCCGGCGCTACGTGCTGGACGGCAAGCCGGTGCTGCTGGCCGTGTCCTACCTCCCGGCGCAGATCGCCGCCGGCACGATGATGGAGTACCAGGACGCGGGGCCCGGCGGCATCTACGCCCGGCTGCGCGAGCTGGGCCACGCGCCCGCCCGGTTTCGCGAGGACCTGCGCTCCCGGATGCCCGAGCCCGAGGAGTCCGAGCGGCTGGCGCTGCCGCCGGGCACTCCGGTCATGGACATCGTGCGCAGCGCTTACACCGCGGACGGGCAGATCGTGGAGGTCAACGAGATGACCGCGGACGCCTCGTCGTACGTGTTCCGCTACGACTTCGACGCCTGACCGGTCCGGGCCACCCCGTTCGCGACGACCACGGGTTACGCGGCTAGGGCGCCAGATCGCGCAGCCGGGCCGCCGCCGCCTCGGGCATCACGTCGTTGGCGAACGCGTCCACGCCCGACTCCGAGCCGGCCAGGTACTTGAGCTTGTCGCTGGTGCGGCGCGAGGTGAACAGCTCCAGGTGCAGCGCGAAGATATCGCGCCCGTCGCGGACCGGAGCCTGGTGCCAGCCGGCGATGTACGGCGCCGGGGCGTCGAACAGCCGGGCGAAGCGGCCGAAGATGTCCAGCTCCACCTCGGCCAGGTCCTTGCGCTCGAGGGAGTCCAGGCCGGCCAGGTCCGGAACCCGGCGGTGCGGATACAGGTGAACCTCGTACGGCCAGCGGGCGGCATGCGGCACGAACGCGGTCCAGTGCTCGGTCTGGGTCACCACCCGCAAGCCGTCGGCGCGCTCGGCGGCCAGCACGTCGTCGTAGAGGTTGCGGCCGGTCCGGCGGTAGTAGGCGCGGGCCGAGTCCAGGGCCTTGCTGGTCCGCGGGGTGATGAACGGGTAGGCGTAGATCTGCCCGTGCGGGTGGGGCTGGGTCACGCCGATCTCCGCGCCCCGGTTCTCGAAGCAGAACACCTGGTCCACGTCGGGCAGCGCGGACAGCGCCGCGGTCCGGTCGATGAGCGCGTCCAGCAGCAGCTCCACGCGCTCCGGGGTCAGCTCGGCGAACGCCGAGTCGTGGTCGGCGGTGTAGACGACGACCTCGCTGCGGCCCCCGGCGGGCCGCTCGCCCAGCAGCGCGCCGGGCGGGCTGCTGACCGCCTCGGGCGGCGGGGGGCTGAG
>JBOHCO010000680.1:0-5522 GCA_050698895.1 Streptosporangiaceae bacterium | reverse complement strand
GACCCCCTGCTTGCAAAGCAGGTGCTCTAACCAGCTGAGCTATAGCCCCAAGGTGTGCCGTCCAAGGGTACCCGTACCAGCGCTTCGCCGGGCACCGCCGCAGCCGGTGACGGCCTGGCTAAGACAGCGCCTGCCCGGCCTGACGGACGGCCTGCTGGGACCGGTCGGCCGGGGCTAGCTGGCCCCCGTTCTCCGGCTCGGGCACCGAGTCCTCCGGAGCCTGGCGCGGCGCCGTCACGTGTGACGCCGCGAGCCCCGGCTCAGCGGCGCCCGCCAGGACGGCGGGCAGGTCGGCCACGCTGGCCAGGACGTGGGTCGCTCCGGCCTGGCGGAGCCGGGCGGCCGGATGGGTCCCCGTCAGCACCGCGACGACCACGTCGGCGCCGGCCCGACGGCCGCACTGGACACCGCTGTCGGTGGACTGGACGACGACGGCGTCGCGCACGTCGTCGACGCCCAGGCTGAGCATGGCCTGGAGGATGAGGTCGGGCGCGGGGCATCCGCGCGGCACGTCGTCAGCGCCGAGGACCAGGTCGACGCGGTCCTGCCAGCCGAGCGCGGTCAGGAAGACGCTGAGCTGGCGGTGCGAGATGGAACTCATCACGCAGATGCGGACCCCGGATGCGGCCAGCTCATCGAGCACCTCGCCCGCCCCCGGGACGGGCTGCACGCCGGATCGCTGCACAGCTCCGCTGAGGGATCGCTCGAAGGACAGGTGCGCAGCCTGGGCTCGGGCCTCGTTACCGGGGAACAGTTCGCGCAGGACGTCGATGGACGACTTGCCGCGGGACCGGTGCACCCGCGCCATGCTCCGGGCGAAGGCCGCGGTACCGGTAACGACCCCCTGCGTCGCGATGGCCTCGGCATAGGCCTTCTCCAAGGTGCCGTCGTCCACCATGGTGGTGCCGATCAACCCGAAGCACGCGAGCGTGTACGCCGACATGTGCTTCACCCCCGCCCCCGTTGGCGACAGCGCGACACGCGGCGGCTAGTCGTCCGCGGTGGTGGCCTCGGTCCACAGGTCAAGCTCGGCCCGGTCCGCCTGCACCTTCCGCCAGACGGCGAATGCGCTCAGGGCCAGCAGGGCGATAACGAGCAGTTTCTTCACGGTGTGCACTCCTTGAGGAATCTGGGCTCCAGCAGATGCGGGCCATGCGGTCCGCGGCCTGCGAGGGCGACTCCTGAGCCTAGCAAGGCGAGCGGTCAGCGTTGCCGCTCCACGCGAGTCTCATCCCAGACCGGCCCTGCCGCCTCATACACCTCGCCACTTGACCCGAACACCACGAAGCGGTCGAACGACTTGGCAAACCAGCGGTCGTGCGTGACGGCGAGCACCGTCCCCTCGTAGAACTCCAGGCCCTCCTGGAGCGCCTCGGCGCTGGCCAGGTCGAGGTTGTCGGTGGGCTCGTCCAGGAGCAGCAGCGTGGAGCCGGCCAGTTCCAGCAGCAGGATCTGCAGCCGGGCCTGCTGGCCGCCGGACAGGCTACCGAACGGCTGCCTGGCGCACACCTGAAGCTCGTATCGGGCCAGGGCGGACATGGCCTCGTTGATCAGCAGCGCGTGCTCGGTCATGAGGATCTCCAGCGGCGTTCGCTGGTCGAGATCCAGCCGCGCGTGGGTCTGCGCGAACATGCCGGGCACCACCCTGGCCCCGAGCCGGGCCACGCCCTGGCGCCGGATCTGGTCGCCGGCCAGCAGCCGCAGGAAGTGCGACTTCCCCGAGCCGTTGGAGCCGAGCACGGCAACGCGCTCGCCGTACCAGATCTCCAGGTCGAAGGGGCGCATCAGCCCGGTCAGCTCCAGCTGCTCGCAGATGACGGCGCGCTTGCCGGTGCGGCCGCCGCGCAGGCGCATCTTGACGTTCTGCTCCCGGGGGGCCAACTCGGGCGGACCCGCCTCCTCGAACTTGCGCAGCCGGGTGACCGCGGCCTGGAGCCGCGAGGCCATGGCGTCGTTATAGGAGGCTTTCAGCCGGTACATCCGGACGAGCTGCTTGAGCTTCTCGTGTTCCTCGTCCCAGCGCCGGCGCAGTTCGTCCAGGCGATCGTTGCGCTCGCGGCGGGCCTCCGCGTAGGTGGCGAACCCGCCGCCGTGCACCCAGACACTTCTGTCCTCGACCGTGATGATCCGCTGGGCGCAGGCCGCGAGCAGTTCCCGGTCGTGGCTGACCAGCAGGACAGTCTTGGAGGTGGCGGCGAGCTGCTGCTCCAGCCAGATCTTGCCGGGCACGTCCAGGTAGTTGTCGGGCTCGTCGAGCAGCAGCACCTCGTCCTTGCCGCGCAGCAGTGACTCGAGCACCAGTCGCTTCTGCTCACCGCCGGACAGGGTGCGCACCTCGCGCCACCGGCAGTGGTCGTAGCTGACCCCGAGGGCGGCGACGCAGCAGGCGTCCCAGTGCACCTCGGCGTCGTAGCCGCCGGCGTCACCCCACTCGGTCAGCGCCCGGGCGTACCGCATCTGAGTCGGCTCATCGTCGCGCTCCATCATCAGCAGCTCGACCTCGTCCAGCCGCGCCGCGGCGTCCCGGACGCGCTGGGCCGAAACCGACAGCAGCAGGTCCCGGACCGTGGAGTCGTCGCGGATCCCGCCGACGAACTGCCGCATGACGCCCAGCCCGCCGCTGGAGCTGACCGTGCCGGACTGCGGGATGAGGTCGCCGGTAACCAGGCGCAGCAAGGTGGTCTTCCCGGCCCCGTTCGGCCCGACGAGCGCCGCGACCAGGCCGTCTCCGACCCGGAATGAGACATCATCGAGCAGCACCCGGCCGTCCGGGAGCGTGTGGGTGAGATGCGCCGCCTCGACGTGGCCCATCTCAGCTCCCCGTTTCGTCTTCGTCGGCCGGTCGTACCGGGCGCCGGGCCGCTTCCGCGAACGGCCCCATGACACTAAACGCTGCCCGCTCGCCCAGTTCAACGGGTTTTCTGGCCCGTCGATGCCCGCGCCTCGCCAGTCTGACCGGGTTATGCCCAGCCAGCCAGGCCCGGCGCTGGAACACCCGTGGCGTATGCCCGACAATGGCCGCATGGACCCGCAGGGCTTCAGCGACAACTCCCGGCTCCGCGCCTCGGACGCCGACCGCGACCAGGCCGCGGCGGTGCTCAACAACGCCATGGCCGAAGGTCGGCTCACCGTCGACGAGCACGCCGAGCGGCTGGATGCGATCTACGCCGCGAAGACCCACGCCGACATCGTGCCGCTCCTGGACGACCTGCCTGGTCATGGCACCGCGGTGGCGCCGGTCCCGCGGCCCGGCGCGGTGGCCCCCACGGGCCCGGTGAACCGCATCCTGGCCGTCTTGAGCGGAGCGACCAGGAAGGGCGCCTGGCACGTCGAGCCGGTCATGGACATCGTCACGGTACTGGGCGGCGTCGAACTCGACTTCCGGGAGGCGGTACTGCCGGGTCAGGAGGTCAACCTGACGCTGACCTGCGTGCTCGGGGGCGTGGAGATCACCGTGCCACCCGAGATGCGGGTCATCGACTCGGGGTCCTCGATCCTGGGCGGCCGTGACATCACCGGTGACAGCCCGGAGTCGGCGCGGCCGGACGCCCCTGTGCTGCGGATCAGCGGCACCTGCGTGCTGGGCGCCATCGACGTCAAGCGCAAGCGCCGCAAGGACAAGGGCCGACGACGGCCCGCGATCGGCATCGAGTCCAGCTGACGGCTCGGGCTGGCACTCGATCAGCATGATCGTTGGCGTTCTGGTGCTGTTCTAGCAGCACTAGCGGGCCAACCATGACGCTGGCTCCATCGAATAACCTCCGAAACACGCTACCCGCGAGGCCAGTGGGGCGATCATGGCTGGTGTGACTTGTGGGACTGAGTCTGAGCCGCAGGAGGCTCGCCCCTACGGGCGGCCCGGGGACGGGCCCCGGCTCGCCGCTACGGGCGGCCCGGCGACGGGCCCGGTCATGAGGAGTCCGGGTCCTAGTTCGGGGCCGACGACGGGGCCGGCGAGACCGCGGCCGGGGACCCGCGGACGGGGACACGGCGGCGCAGGGGATCGGCCAGGGCCGCGGTGAGCTGGTCCAGGGCCTGGACCGTGTGCGCGCTGACCACCGCGTCGCAGTGCGGCCAGGCGGCCGCCATCCCTCCGGCCAGCGGCCGGTAGCTGGCGCTCTTGGTGCGCGGGTTCACCCAGACGATGCGGTAGGCCACCAGCGACAGCCGCTCCATCTCCCGGCGTACCAGGTCCGGGTCGCCGGTGTCCCAGCCGTCGGACACGATCAGCACCACGGCGCCGCGGGCCATGCCCCGGCGGCCGTAGGAGTCGTTGAACTCGCGCAGCGCTTCCCCGATCTTGGTGCCGCCCAGCCAGTCGGGGGCGGCCCGGCCGGCGCGCTCCAGGGCCGGGCCGGGCAGCGACCGCGACAGCGCGGGGGTGAGCCGGGTCAGCCGGGTGGCGAAGCTGAACACCTCGGCCCTGGCCCCGCCCGCGGCGCAGTACAGGAGCTGGATCATGGCCCGGGCGTAGGGCTCCATGGAACCGGAGATGTCGCAGAGCACGACCAGGCGCCGGGGCCGCCGGGCCGGGGCCCGGCCGATGAGCGCGAAAGCGTGGCCGCCGGTGCGCCGGGCCTGCCGCAGGGTGGCGCGCATGTCGGTGCGCGGGCCGCCGGGGCGGCGCCGCTCGCGGCGGGAGCGGCGCAGCGGGACGGCCAGCGTGATGCCGCGCATGAGGCTGGCCAGCGAGGCCAGCTCGGCCTCGGTCAGCTCGGCGAAGTCGTGGGCCGCGAGCCGCTCGACGGTGCTGCCGAGGTAGGGGTGCTCGACCTCCTGCTCGGCCGGCTGATCGGCGGCATCCTCGGGCGCCGCCATCACCCCGGCGGCATGGTTGCGCGCGGCCATGGCCGCCTGGGCCAGCAGGTCATCGGCCCGGCCGGGCTGGCCCGAGCCGGGCGCCTGCTGGCTGCCGGGCCGGTCGGCCACGCCGGGCTGGCCGTCGAGGGCCCCGAATACCTGGACGAACACCGCTTCCAGCAGGTCGGCCTGATCCTTGCTGGACACAAGTGTCGCAAGCGCGCACAGGTACAGGGCGCGCAGGCTGGCCGGCCGGGCCACGGTCACGGCGGCGGCGAACCGCTCGCAGCGGCCCAGGCCGACGGGCAGCCCGGCCTGGCGCAGCGCCGCGCCGAAGCGGGCGCTGACCTCGGCCAGGTCGTCAGCCACCGGCCCCGGCACCACCCGCACTGGCGGCGCGGCCCGAGCCGCGGCCACCATCGGCATCCCCTGGCCCATTGCCGTTCTCCGGCCCGTGAGCACCGTCAGCTCTGTCAGCACTGTCAGCACTGTCAGCACCGTCAGCACCGTCAGCACTGTCAGCACCGTCAGCAGCGCCGGCACCGTCAGGGACGACGACCGCGAATCCGGCCTCCCGCACGGTCCGGTGGTCCTCGGCGTACTTGAGCACCGCACCCGCGGTCCGCTCCGCGGCCGCGGCATCCAGGCTGGGGGCGCCGAGCATGTGCAGGGCCCCGGCCCAGCTGATCGCCTCGGCCACCCCCGGCGGCTTGGCCAGGTCC
>JBOHCO010000679.1:0-1619 GCA_050698895.1 Streptosporangiaceae bacterium | reverse complement strand
CGCGCTGATCCTGGTCACCCACGACCGCCGCCTGGCCGAGGCCCTGGCCATCGAGCAGGTCGTGGACGTCACCACCCTGCGCCGCCGCTGACCGGGCTGGATCGCACGCTGAGGCCCGCCCGGAAGGCTCGGGTTCATGCTCGGGTTCATGATCGGTTCATGATCGGTTCATGATCGCGGAGATCGGTCCGCGATATTCGCTGACCGATTTCCGGGATCATGAAGGCCCCCTTTACGGGCGGCCGTAAGCGGGGATCCGGTCCGGCCTGGGGGCGGGGCGGGCGGGGCCACAGAGACCCGCGAGACCATCGCGGCTCAGCTGCGGGAGCGGGAGGCGACGATCGTGGTGATGGCCCGCTCCAGCGCGTAACCGGCGCTGACGCCCTCGCCCTTGACCTGGGCGTCCGCCTCGGCCACGGCCGCGTGCGCCGCGGCCAGCCCTTCGGCCGTCCAGCCGGGCAGCTGCTGCCTGGTCCGGTCGATCTTCCACGGCGGCATGCCCAGCTCGGCCGCCAAGGACTCGGCCCGCTTGCTGCGCGGCACCGACCCGACCCGGCCGAGCGCCCGCACCCCCTGAGCCAGCGCGCTGGAGATCAGGACCGGGCTGGTGCCGGTGGCCAGCGCCCAGCGCAGCTGCTCCAGGGCCTCGGCCAGCTTCCCCTCGACCGCCCGGTCGGCGACCGTGAACCCGGTGGCCTCGGCCCGGCCGCGGTAGTAGCGGGCGACGACGTCCTGGCTGATGACGCCCTCGGTGTCGGAGGCCAGCTGGCTGCACGCGGCGGCCAGGTCGCGCAGGTCGTTGCCGACCGCGTCCAGCAGCGCGCGCAGCCCGCCCTCATCGGCCTTGCGCCGGGCGGCCCGGAACTCGCCGCGCAGGAAGTCCATCCGCTCCCCGAAGCGCTTGACCACCGGGCAGTTCACCCGGGCCACGCCCGCGCTGGTCAGGCTGGCCAGCAGCGCCTTGCCCCTGGCCCCGCCGGCGTGGGTGATGACCAGGATCACGTCGGGGGACGGCGCCCCGGCCAGCCGGGTGATCTCGGCAGCGAGATCCTTGCCCGCGTCCTGCGCGCCGCGCACGATGACCACCGCCGCGCCGCCGAACAGCGAGGGCGCGGTCAGCCCGGTCAGCTCGCCCGGCGACAGGTCAGCCGCGGCCACGTCGTGCACGTCGGTGCCCTCGGCGGTGTGCGCCGCCGCGCCCGACCCGCCCGCGGCCGCCACGATGGCGCTGACGGCCCGCTCGACCAGCAGGTCCTCTTCGCCCACCACGACGGTGACGGGCCGCGGGCCGGGCGCGGGTACGGAGTCGTCCGCCGCCCTCGAAGCAGAAGCCATGCCCGCAGCATGCCACGTCTGCCTGACTGCCGAGGACGGGCCGAGGGCGGCGGGCATGACCGGCTAGGCAGACGGTCTAGGCAGACGGTTCCGGGAGGCGGGCGGCCGGCCTGCCCGGCAGCAGGAGCAGGGCCAGGATGGCGCCGGCCAGCAGCACGCCGGCGCCGACGACCGCCGCGTGGGTCATGCCCTGGGCGTAGGCCGCGCTGGCCGCGTGAGCCAGCTGGGCCCCACGCGAGCCGGGCAGGTGCGCGGCGGCGCGGCGGGCGCCGGCGATGCTGGCC
>JBOHCO010000678.1:0-7768 GCA_050698895.1 Streptosporangiaceae bacterium | reverse complement strand
ATGACCCCCAGCCTGACGTCCGTCGGGACCGCGGTCTCGCTGGAGCACCGGCAGGCCAGCCCGGTGGGCGCCGAGCTGGACATCGAGGCCGAGCTCACCGAGATCAACGGGTCCCGGCTGGTGTTCGTGTTCATCGCCCGGCCCGCCGATGACTCCGATCAGGTCATCGGCGGCGGCACGGTGGAGCGGGTCGTGGTCGACCGGGAGCGCTTCCTGGCCCGAACGGCGAACACCGCCTGAGGGGCGCGGGCCAGTGACTCAGATCCCGGTCGTGGTCCGCGGGTAGGCGATCTTCGGGTCGGTGACCACATTCACCAGGTAGGGCACCCCGGACGCGAACGCGCGCCGCAGCGCCGGCCCGATCTCCGCGGCCTCAGTAACCAGCTCACCGGCTCCGCCCAGCGCGGCCACCACCTGGTCATACCGGCAGCCTGGCTGGAGCTCCGCGGCCACGTCGTAGCCGTACAGGGCCTGCATAGGGTGCTTCTCCAGCCCCCAGATGCCGTTGTTACCGCAGACGATCACGACCGGCAGCTGGTGCCGGACCAGCGTGTCGGCGTCCATCAGCGAGAAGCCGGCCGCCCCGTCGCCTAGCAGCAGCACCACCTGGCTGGACGGCCGGGCGATCCGGGCCGCGATCGCGTAGCCCAGCCCGGTGCCCAGGCAGCCGTAAGGGCCCGGGTCCAGCCAGCCGCCTGGCTGGCGCGGCTCGATGTACTTGCCGGCGTAGCTGACGAAGTCGCCGCCGTCGCCGATGATCACCGCGTCGTCGTCCAGCAGGCCGCCCAGCTCGCCGTAGATCCGCATCGGGTGAATGGGGCTCGCCTCGCTGTGCAGCAGCTCGGCGTCGGCGGCGATGGCCTGCGCGCTGGCCGTCTGAAGCTCCGGCAGCCAGTCCCTGGTCCACGGGCCCGGCCCCCGGCCCCCGGCCTGACTGGCCGTCGCGGCCAGGCCGGTGAAGAACGCCGAGAGGTCGCCGGCGGCCGCTGCGGCCAGCTCCCGGTGGGTGGCGAGCTGGCTGGCGGCGTCGGCGATGTGGACGACCTGGGCCGCAGGTGCCCCGTTGCGGCCGCCGAACTCGCCGTAGCCCAGCCGGAAGTCCAGCGGCGTCCCGGCCACGAGCACCAGATCGGCCCCGCCGAAGGCGGCTGACCGGGCCCTGGTCACCAGCAGCTCGTGCCCGGCGGGCAGGATGCCCCGGCCCTGGCCGTTGGCGATCACCGGCAGCCGCAGTTCCTCGGCCGCGGCCCGGGCCGCCTCGGCCGCGCCATCCAGCCAGACATCGGAGCCCAGGACCAGGACCGGCCGGCTGGAGCGGGCCAGCAGCGCGGCGATCTCGGCGATAGCGCCGGGGTCGGGCGCATCCTCGGGGCCGACCGGCGAGTGCGGAGCGGCGGGATGCGAAGCGGCGGGATGCGGGGCGGACGGCACCTCGGCCGTGCCGAACAGTGCCTCCAGCGCGATGTCCAGGAACACCGGCCCGCGATGCCGGGCGCTGGCCAGCCGGAACGCGCTATCCACGGAACCGGTGATCCCGGCCGTGGCGTGCTCGGTGAAGGCCCGCTTGGTGATCGGGCCGAGCAGCACGGGGTGATCGAACTCCTGGAGGCTGCCCGAGCCCCAGCGGTAGTCGGGCGCCCGGCCGCCCAGCACCACGACGGGGGAGCCGTTGAAGTGCGCGGTCGTGATGGCGCTCATGCCGTTGGTCACGCCCGGTCCGGCGGTGAGCACGGCGAGGCCGGGGGTGCGGGTCAGCCGGGCCGTGGCCTCGGCTGCGAAGACCGCCGTCTGCTCGTGCCGCACGTCCAGGATCCGCATGGGCGGCTGGGCCCGCACCGCGCCGTCGTAGAGCGGGAAGACATGCCCGCCCGACAGGGTGAACATCGTCTGGACGCCGTGCGCGCGGGCCGCGGCGACCGCGTGGTCGCCCCCGTGCTCGCTCATGATGTGCCTCCCGATCAGATGGGATGAGCGCGACGTTACCAGCAGGTAGCCTCGGAGAGGCCGGCCGATAGCGATGATCGCGAAGGAGCCAGCCGGGCCCGTGGGATGTACGCGGGCCGAGGGATTTACGGGATGCGATGATGAATGATGCCTACCCTGAGTGCCCTGGCTCGCCGGGCGCGGCTCTCCGCTGCGGACGTCGACTGGCTGCACGCGCTGGTCTCTGACTGGCAGCTGCTGGCCGACCTGTCGTTCGCCGATCTGGTGCTCTGGGCCCGGCTGCCGGACGAGAGCTGGATCGTGCTGGCCCAGATGCGTCCCACCACCGGCCCGACCGCCTTTCCCGACGACATTGTCGGCTCGGTCCGACCGGCGAGGGAGCGCCCGTTCCTGGAGGCGGCCCGCCGCGACTGCCGGATCTGCCGGGAAGGCGACCCCGAGTGGAGCCGGGGCGTCCCGGTGCGGCACGAGACCATCCCGGTCGTCAACAACGCCCGGGTCATCGCGGTCATCGAGCGGTCCACCAACCTCAGCTCGGCCCGCACTCCCAGCCGCCTGGACATCGCCTACCTCAAGGCCGCCGACGACCTGGCCCAGATGATGGCGGCCGGGCTGTTCCCCGCCCCGGGGGAGGAGCCGGTGCTGGTGCGCTCGCCGCGGGTCGGGGACGGCCTGCTGCGGCTGAACCGGGCGGGCAAGGTCACCTACGCCAGCCCGAACGCGCTGTCGGCCTACCGGCGGCTCGGCCTGACCGCTGACCTGGCGGGCAAGGAGCTCGGCCCGCTCACGGCGGCGCTGTGCACCTCGGGCCAGCCGCACGACGACTCGCTGATGCTGACGGCCAGCGGCAAGGCGCACATGGAGACCGAGATCGACGCGAACGGCTCGGTAGTCCAGCTGCGCACCATCCCGCTGGTGGTGAACGGGGCCCGGTCCGGGGCCCTGATCCTGCTGCGGGACGTGACCGAGCTGCGTCACCGGGAACGCGAGCTGCTTACCAAGGACGCCACCATCCGGGAGATCCATCACCGGGTCAAGAACAACCTCCAGACCGTGGCCGCGCTGCTGCGGCTGCAGGCCCGGCGGCTGAGCGCGCCTGAGGCCAGGGTGGCCCTGGAAGAGGCGGTGCGCCGGGTCGGGTCGATCGCGATCGTGCACGAGACCCTGTCGCACGCGCCCGAGGAGTTCGTGGACTTCGACGACATCGCCGGGCGGGTGGCCATGATGGCCGGCGAGGTGTCGGCCCTTGAGGCGCGGGTCACGCCCAGCCTGCGCGGCGAGTTCGGGATGCTGCCCGCGTCCATCGCGACGCCGCTGGCCCTGGTGCTCACCGAGTTGCTCCAGAACGCCCTCCAGCACGGCCTCAGCCGGCTGTGCGCCGACGCGGTGGCGCTGGACGGACCGGCGGCCGGCACGCTGCTGGTGACGGCCCACCGCGAGGCGAACCGGCTGACGGTGTCGGTGGCCGACAACGGCGCCGGCCTGCCGGAGGATTTTGACCTGGAGCGGACGGCAAGCCTGGGCCTGCAGATCGTGCGGACCCTGGTCGTGGCCGAGCTAGGCGGCCGGCTGAATATCGGTCCGCACGACGGCGGCGGCACGCTGGTCCGGGTGGAGCTGCCGATCGAGTCCTTAGCGTCGTACCGGGAATCGCGGCCCGGCCCGGGTCAACCGGGCCTCGCGGGCATCACGCGGTTACGTGATGCCCGGGCCAGAGGATGATCCCGGCCGGTGATGACGTCGGTTACGCGTGGGCCCTGGCCCGGACACGGGCGCCGCGACGCTTCTGCGCCCGCCGCTCGTCCTCGCTCATGCCGCCCCAGACCCCGGCGTCCTGGCCACTTTCCAGCGCCCATTGCAGGCAGGAGTCCATCACGGAGCAGCGCCTGCACACCTGCTTGGCCTCGTCGATCTGGAGCAGCGCAGGACCGGTGTTGCCAATCGGGAAGAACAGCTCCGGGTCTTCATCACGGCACAGGGCGTGGTGACGCCAGTCCATGAGGTCCACTCCTCCTGAGCGCGGTGTCGGAACCCGCCGCCCTCGGTCTCGCTTGTGAACGATTTCACGAGCTATGTTGTATGCCGGGAATATACCGATATTCCCGATCTTGTTTCGCTTCCGAATCGCGGAGCTTTTGCCCCGTTAGCTCCCCTGCGAGGCGACGGGCCGAACACTGAAGCCGTCCGGCATCGCGCGCGCTATCGCACCGTTCGCCAGGAGCGTTACAACCCTCTCAAGGTCGACGATCAACCGCAAGAGTCTTGAGCAAAGGTTCTGGCGGATTTCGGTGTCAGATGAGTCACATCGCACGCGATGGCGCGCCTGCCCCGCTTGGCCAGGCCAAAAGCAGTCCCAAGCTACCCCGGTTGCCCCGCCGTTGGCGGCCATTGCGGGGGTATTGGGGAATTCCCCGAGTGGCCCGGATGATCACCTGAGAGTAGTTACATCACGACCCGTATCGCATGGGGTACGGCCCGGAATGTGACCCGCTCGCGCTCGCCGACGTATTCGCCATCGATCTGAAAGGCCACCGGCCGGTCGGCCTCCAGGGTGAGCTCGGCCAGATCGTGGCGGGCGACCAGGCCGCGGCCGCGGAGCGGCTCGGTGCGCTGGGCCAGCATCTGGCGCAGCGTCCGCAGCGTGCTGGCCGTCGACAGGGTCCGCATCCCGAACACGTCCAGGCCCGAGTCGAAGCTGGCCTGCGGGTTGGTGCTGACCGCCCGCCGGCCCAGGTAGGTCCAGGGGCTGGTGTTCGACACCGTGCACCAGAACAGCGGGCCGTCCCGGTCCCCGCCCGACTGCTCCAGCATCACGCTCGGGTGCCGCCGGTCGGTCAGCCGGTAGAACTGGCGCAGCGCCATCCGCAGGTAGAGGGCGGGGCTGACCGACCGGCCGCGGGCCCGCCGGCCCTCGACCGCCCGCACCACCTCGGCGTCGATGCCCAGCCCGGAGTTGAACGCGAAGTACCGGTCGTCGGCCAGGCCCAGCCCGACGCTGCGGCACCGGTGCGCGTTCAGCGCGTCGACCACCTGCCCGGCGGCGTCGACCGGATCGGCCGGCAGGCCCAGGGACCGGACGAACACGTTGGCATTGCCGCCCGGCAGCGGGGCCAGCGCGGGCGGCCGCCCATTGTGCTCGGCTTGGCCGGCTTCGCTGTCTCCGCCGTCTTGGCCGTCTTGGCCGTGGCGCGCCCGGCCGTTCCCGGCTGGGGCGCCGCGCAGCAGGCCGTTCACCGCCTCGTTGACCGTCCCGTCCCCGCCCAGGGTCAGGACCAGGCCGTATCCCTCCGCCGCCGCACCGCTGGCCAGGGTGGTGGCGTGCCCCCGGTAGCGTGTCTCCACGATGTCAAGCTCGACAGCGGATGCCAGGGCGCAGGCGATAACATCTCGGCGTAGCCGGGTCGTGGAGGTGGCGTGTGGGTTCACGATCAAGAGCGCGCGCACGGGCTAAGGCTAGCGAGGCACCGGGGACGTCCATCCGGACGCCTGCCCCGGCGGCGCCGGCCACCGCGGAATCGCCGCGGCCGCCGACTATGTCCGTAGCCGTCGCGGTCGTGGCCCTCGAGGCCGTGCTGGTGCTGGTCGCGGCCCTGCTGGCCGGCGTCGCCACCGCCGAGGGCCACTCCTACCAGCTTTCCAGCGGGATCGCGATCTCCATCATCGGGGTCGCCACGGCCGCCGGACTCGGCCTGATCTCCAGGGGGCTGCGGCGCGCGCGCCGCTGGACCAGGACGCCGGCGCTCATGACTCAGCTCTTCGTCGGCATCGTCGGGATCTACCTGGTCCAGGGCGGCCGGTACGAGTGGGGCGTGCCCGCGCTGGTGCTGGCCGTGTCCGGGTTCGCCACCCTGCTGGCCCCGCCGAGCACCCGGGCGCTTACCGCGGGGCTGCCGCAGCCCGCAAGCCGCCGCCGTCGGGACTAGCCGGCCTACTCGTCGGTGGTCAGGCCCTCGCGCAGCTGAGCCAGCGTCTTGGCCAGCAGCCGGGACACGTGCATCTGCGAGATCCCCAGCTCGGTGGCGATCTGGGACTGGGTCATGTTCCCGAAGAACCGCAGCAGCAGGATGCGCTTCTCGCGCGGTGGCAGCCGCTCCAGCAGCGGCTTGAGCGACTCCCGGTACTCCACGCCCTCCAGCGCGTCGTCCACCATGCCCAGCGACTCGGCCACTGCGGGAGCGTCCTCGTCCCCGGAGTCGGGGGCGTCCAGCGAGACGGTCGAGTAGGCGTTCGCCGACTCCAGCCCCTCCAGGACGTCTTCCTCGCTCATCTGCAGGTGGGCCGCGAGCTCGGCCACGGTGGGCGCCCGGCCCAGCCGCTGCGCCAGGTCACCGATGGCCTTGGTCAGGGCCAGCTTCAGCTCCTGGAGGCGGCGCGGCACCCGGACCGCCCAGCCCTTGTCCCGGAAATGGCGCTTGATCTCGCCGACAATGGTCGGCGTGGCGTAGGTGGAGAACTCGACGCCGCGCTCCAGGTCGAACCGGTCGATGGACTTGATCAGGCCGATGGTCGCCACCTGTGTCAGGTCATCGAGCCATTCGCCCCGGTTCCGGAACCGGCGCGCGAGGTACTCCACCAGGGGCAGGTGCAACTCCACCAGTTCGCCCCGGATGCGCAGCCGCTCGGCGTCGCCCGGCGGGAGCCCGGCGAGCCGCTCGAACAGCTCCCGCGCGTGGGTGCGCTCCCTGGTCCCGTGCTGGATCCTCGGCGCCTCGGCGAGCGTTTCCGGCTGCTCAGCGAGTTCCTCACCGCGCAGCCCCGGGTCGAGCTCCGCGGTGCCGGCGAATTCGAGGACGGCCGGATCCGGGCTGTCCGGCTCGCCAGCGGCCGCCAGCCCCCCCGGCACGGCGGTCGGCATAGCGTCGAACTCCTCGGTCAAAGCGATCTCTGTCTCCCCCGTCACGCTGACCCCGATACCCGGCGACTCTTGCGCATGACGATCGTGAGCTGGTCACCGGGTCCCGCGAACGCGTCCACGGTCCCGGCGAGCGCGGTCAGCACCGTCCAGGCGAAGGTGTCACTGGCGGGCGGCTCCGGCGTCAGGCTCGGCACCGATACCGAGATCGTCATCTCCTCGCGCCCGAGCGCGAAATTGCACTCCAGGGCGCTGCCGGGGATGGCCTGGCCGAGCAGCATGGCGCAGGCCTCATCGACCGCGATCCGCAGATCCTCGATCTCGTCGAGGGTGAAGTCAAGCCGGGCAGCGAGGCCGGCTGTGGCCGTTCGCAGCACCGACAGGTAGGCACCCTCGGCGGGCATGCGGACCGTCACCTGGTCCTGCGGGACGGCCAGCCCGGCCGTCGCTGCCGCCGTGGTTGTCGTCTTCTCGGTCACGTCTGCCCTCCACACACCGACCGGACACGATGCCTGCGGCGGGCGCAGGTGCCGGCTCCTGACTGCAACCTACAGTCACACAGCGACTGCATCCGACACGGCACGCGGTAGTCATCCCAACCGCGCTGCGGCCCCCCGCGCCGCCCGCCCGCGCGCCCGTATATCCCCTGGTGAGCGCGAGCGTCCGGCCGACCGGGCGCCTGGCTGGGCCAGGCGACCCGGCGGCCGGGTACCAGTCAGGCCGGTCAGGCCTGCTTGGTCTCCCAGAAGATCTTGCTGATCTCCTCGATCTTGGCCAGCAGCGCGTCGGCCTTGGCCGGGTCCGTGCTGCCCTTGGTGCCGGCCGCGCCCGCGGCCTTGGTGGCCTCGTTGAACAGCTGGTTGAGCTGCGGGTACTTCTCGAAGTGCGGCGGCTTGAAGTAGTCGGTCCACAGCACCCACAGGTGGTGCTTGACCAGGTCCGAGCGCTCCTCCTTGATCTGGATGGCCCGGG
>JBOHCO010000677.1:0-7507 GCA_050698895.1 Streptosporangiaceae bacterium | reverse complement strand
TTGCCGCGAATAACCCCGTCCAGGTGTCCTGCCTCTGGCCGACGGGCCTCTCGGCGGTAGGCACCTTGCTTTCGTCCGGGATGATGATCCATGACACCAGGTAGGCCAGCAGTCCTGCCCCTCCGGTGATGACCGCGACAACGGCCCAGATCACCCGCATCAGGGTGACGTCGATGCCGGTGTAATTCGCGAGTCCCGCGCATACCCCGCCCACCATCCGGCCAGCCCGGGGGCGGAATAGGACCTTGTTGCCCCTGCTTCCGTCGCTCATATGAACCATCTCCTGCGGCCACGCCCTGGCCGTCGTCGGCTTTTCCCCGTGTCTGGCCAGGCTATGTCTGAACGCTTATTTCAGCAATTTCACTTCAGGAAATTCCGATGCTAATTAACGCTTATAAGCCGTTTAGCAATTTCTCGCTAAATATCCCCATGGTGTAATAGCGCGAACACCTGCGACCAGTCACACGATCTATGCCAGGCATCTATGATCCAGGCATCTATGCCAGGCGGGCCGGTGCCGCATCCAAGGACTGCGGCACCGGACACGCTGGCGGGCCCGCGGGCGCTGTAGAAAGCCGCCCGCCGGACTACTTGGGGTGACGCCGGCGGAAGCCGAAGCCGTCCGAGCGGGTCCGGGTGGCGGTGAAGGTGTCGTACTCGAGCGGCGTCGGGTACGGGCCCGAGCCGGACCAGGCTGAGGTGTGGAAGTAGCGGAAGGTCATCGAGGTCTTGTCGCCAGGGAAGCGACCGGGGTCCACGTCGAACACGCCGAGGCCCCACGGGTAGGTGGTGTTGGGGTCGGTGACCGCCGACCACGGCGCGTCCTCGGTCTCGGTCTCGGTCTCGGTCTCGGTCTCGGTCTCGGTCTCGGTGCCGCTGACGTTGACGGTCTCGGTCGGTTCGCCGGCGCCGCCCTCCTGGTACACGTCGTCGTGGCCCTTGGCGCCGCCGGTGCCGATCACCAGGTGGACGAGGCCCTTGTCGGAGTCGACGCGGTCCAGGTCGGTGCTGACCACGCTCGGCCGCAGGACGGTGGAGGAGTCGACGCCGTGCACGACGTAGCTGCGCTCGTAGTCATGGTCGTGGCCGGCCAGCACGAAGTCGACGCCGTACTTGTAGAACAGCGGCATCCAGCTCTGGCGGATACCCAGGTCAGAGCCATCCGCGTCGGACGTGGACATGGCCGGCTGGTGCATGACCACCACGATCCAGTCGACCGACGTGTCGTGCGACGCCTCGCGCAGCGTTCGCTCCAGCCACCTCTCCTGCTCGCCGCCGGAGTAGCCGGTCAGGATCTGGGTGTCGCCGCTGCTCAGGAAGGTGCCGGTGTCGATCTGAGAGCAGACGTCGTTGTTGTCCAGCATGACGAACAGCACCGAGGCGATCTGGAACTTGTACCAGTTCCCCTCGTACTCGGCGGAGTCGTTCCTCGGCAGGGCGAACCGGGTCTGGTAGGAGAGGTAGCCCTGCGGGCCGTTGCCGGGCTCGTTCTCGTGGTTGCCCAGGGTCGGCATCCACGGCCGGTTCGCGGACGAGAGCTGCGTGTTGTCGAAGTACTCCTCCCAGACCTGGGGCTGGGACAGCTGATTGGAGTTGGCGTAGGACAGGTCGCCGTTGACCAGGTGCACGACCGGGTCGAATAGCTCGACCGACGCGGCGGTCGCCACGGCGTTAAGCGACGCCTTGGAGAAGGCGGTGTCGCCGCAGGCGATGTCGCCAACGCTGGTGAAGCGGAACGGCACGCGGCCCTCGGGCGCGGTGCGGAACGCGCTGGAAACCTGGGTCTGCCCGCCGCTGATGATCCGGTACACGTTGTCGGTCTCAGGCCGCAGGCCTTCGATCCGGGCGTGCTGGGCAATCGTCTGGATGCCGTTGTTCGAGTCGGTGTAGGTGCGGGTCTCGGCCGCGATGACCGGCCGAAGCCCAGGGCGCTAGTTATCTGGCCGGCCGTTTGATGGAGTCCGGAGGTCTTTGTCGAGGCCGTCGAGGATGAGGTTGAGCCCGTACTCGTACTCGCTGCCGTAGTCGTAGCCGGGCTGGAGCACATGCTCGAAGGTGAACTCGGCGAGGTTCGGGTACTCCCCGACGGGGAACTGCGCGAGGATCGCCTGGGCGAGTTCGGCGGTGTCGTCGCCGGTGTCGAACGGCAGGCTCGCTTCCTGGAGCGCGAACCCGTAGATGTAGCTGTCCAGGAGCGCGTAGGCGTGGGCGGCGAGCGCGATCGGAAAGCCCGCCTGCCGGAGGCATCCGAGGACCGCATCGTGGTGGCGCAGTGTCGCAGGACCGGGCTCCGTCCGCGACTCCATCAGGCCGATGGCCCAGCGATGGCGCGACAGGACAGCGCGGACGGCGATGGCCCGCTCGTACATCGCCGCGCGCCAGTCAACCTCGGCGGACGGCAGCTCGATCTCGCTGAACACCAGGTCGATCAGCCCGTTCAGCAGGTCCGCCTTGCCGGGCACGTGGTTATACAGCGACATTGCCTCAACCCCGACAGTCTCGCCGAGCTTGCGCATGCTGAGTGACTCGATGCCGTTCGCATCGGCCAAGGCGAGCGCGGCTCGCAGTATCTTCTCCCGGTTCAGCGGTGTCCTGGGCTTCGCCGCCGGCTTGGCTGGTCGAGCCACCCGGTCTCCTCTCCTTCGGCGCCTTGACTTACTTACACCGTAAGTATAGCGTGACTTACACCGTAAGCCAACGAGCATCGGAGCAGCAATGATCACCGCAGCGCAGGACCAGCGGTCGCAGCAGGCAGCGACCATGCAGGCGATCGTCCAGGACCGCTACGGCGAGGCCGCCGACGTCCTGCGCCTGGAAGAAACCGCGCGGCCGGTGATCGGCGATGGTGAGGTGCTGATTCGGGTGCGCGCGGCCGGCGTCGACCGCGGCGTCTGGCACCTCATGACGGGCCTGCCCTACCCGGTGCGCCTGGCCGGCTACGGGATCCGGGCGCCCAGGACGCGCATCCGCGGCCGGGAAGTCGCGGGCCGAGTCGAGGCCGTCGGCCAGGGCGTCACCACGTTCCAGCCCGGGGACGAGGTCTTCGGCATCGCCGAAGGCGCTTTCGCTGAGTACGCCCTCGCCCAGCCGGGAAAGCTCGCCCGCCGGCCGCAGAAACTCACCGCCGTGCAGGCAGCCGCCGTGTCCGTTTCCGCCCTCACTGCCCTGCAAGCCGTGCGTGACCGCGGGCGCGTCCAGGCCGGGCAGAAAGTCCTGGTCATCGGCGCGTCGGGCGGAGTCGGGACCTTCGCGGTGCAGATCGCCAGGGCCTACGGTGCTCATGTCACCGGCGTGTGCAGCACGACCAAGATGGCTCTGGTCCGGTCCATCGGCGCCGAAGATGTCATCGACTACACCCGCGCCGGCATCGCGGACGGAACCCGCTGCTTCGACGTCATCCTCGACATCGGCGGCAATCGCCCGCTCAGTGAGCTTCGCCGTGCGCTCACGCCTCGAGGGACCCTGGTGATCGTCGGCGGCGAGACCGGGGGCCGGTGGCTCGGAGGATTTGACCGGGGCCTGCGCGCACCGGTGCTATCACGATTCGTGGGACAGCAGCTGGGCACGTTCATCTGCTCGGAGAACGCAGCCGATCTGGGCGTGCTCGCAGACCTCATCGAGTCCGGTCAGCTGACGCCGGTCATCGACAAGACCTACCCGCTGGGCCAGGCGCCCGACGCCATCCGCTACCTGCAGGACGGCAACGCCCGCGGGAAGGTCGTCATCACCATCTGAGACCTCGTGGGGGAGACTGGGCACCCGGCCATAACAGACCTTCCCACGGGGGACCAGATGACAGACACCACCGAGCAGATCAGCCGGCTGCTGCACGACGCCGGCGAGACCCACCATGGAGTGTTCCGGATCGTCGATGGTGCCGACGATGACTGGGCCACCTGGTACGCCGACTGGCTGGTGAACCTCTCCGAACTGCCGTCACTGCTGGGCGCCCGGCCGGTCCGCAGCGAGCTGACCTACCTGCTCGTCAGCCTCGACAAGGAATACACCGCCAGCCAGCCAGAGACGCCGTGGGAGGCCTACTACGCCCAGCGGATCGGCGATCACTTCACATCGGCTGGAAGCTGAGCTGCCCCGAAGACCCACGGGCTGGTCTCGCGAATGAAGGTGGCCGGGAACCCGAGGTCGATCTCGGCCGCCTTATCGAGCCGTCCGGCGGCCTCGCCGGGGAGCTCAACGTCGGTCGCGCCGAGGTTATCGAGGACCTGGTCGATCCGGCGTGCGCCGATGACGGGGTGGATGGCCGGCGATCTCATGCGGGTCCAGGCGATGGCGACCTGCGATGGCGTGGCGCCGATGTCGTCGGCGACAGACTGCAGTGTCGTCGCGACCTTGTGCTGGTGCTCGCTGATCGACGCGGGATCGATGCGGGTGCCGGGCTCGGGTCCCTGTGACCGGGTGAACTTGCCTGAGAGAATCCCGCCCGCGAGCGGGCTCCAGGCGGCAACGGTCAGGCCGAGGGCTTCGGCCATCGGGAGCAGTTCGCGTTCGATGTCGCGTTGCAGCAGGCTGTAAGGGGCCTGGAGGCCGGCGAACGCAGACCAGCCGTGCCACTGGGCCAGGGTGTTGGCCCTGGCGATGAGCCAGGCTGGCGCGTCGGAGATGCCGACGTAGAGGATCCGCCCGGCGCGCACCTCGTCGTCGAGAGCGCGCATGGTCTCCTCGATCGGCGTATGGCGGTCCCACATGTGGACCCAGTAGATGTCGATGTAGTCGGTGCGGAGCCGGCGCAGGCTGGTATCGAGGGACAGCCGCATGTTCTTGCGGTGGTTACCAGCCGCGTTGGGGTCGTCGCGGTCGCGTGAGACGGTGTACTTGGTGGCCAGCACGAATCGGTCCCGGCGGCCGCCGAGCAACTCGCCGAGTATCTCCTCGCTGGCCCCGCCGCGATAGTTGATGGCGGTGTCGACGACGTTGCCGCCCGCCTCCGCGTAGCCGTCGAGAATCCGCCGGCACTCCTCAGCGGGAGCCCCCACCCCGCCCTGCTCGCCGAAGGTCATCGCTCCCAGGAACAGCTCGGACACGCGCAGCCCGCTTCTCCCAAACAGGCGGTAGCGCATCAGAGGGCCGGCCCGGCAGCGAACGCCATCGCGGCGGCGGCCACGACCTCGTCGTGCGGCACGTCGGGCAGATGCTGACTCACGTTCCAGCGATGCCCGCCGGAGGCATCGGGGTAGAAGACGGCGGCGCGCGCCGCGCCCTGGACGACGATATGCGCGGTGATGGACATGAAGCCCACGGTAAGCAGGCCACCGCCAGGCCGTATTGGACGTTCTTGCATAGCATTCCGGCATGGCAGCCGAGCAGGTCCGGATGTGGCGCCCCGCGGAGGAGAGCCGCGTCCTGCTGATGGCCGGCCAGACCGCGCACTACGCCATCGAGCCGCGGGGCGAATACGTCTTCGGCGTCGTCGCCGGGCAGCCGATGCGTTCCCGGCGCGGTCATGAGCGCCGCGTGGTCCTCCCCGGCCAGCTCGTCGCCTGGGACCCCTCGAGCGCACACGCCGGCGCGGCCGTCGATGCCCAGCCATGGACGGCCCGGCTCATGGTCGTTGAGGTCGCCGACCTGGCCGCGCTCGCGGGTGACGACGAGGTCAGCGTCCTGGCCGACGTGACCTTCCCCGAGCCGGTGATCTGCGACCCCGGGCTCACTGGCGATTTCCTGGCCCTGCACGCAGCCCTGGAGTCGCCCGCCAGCCGGCTCGAGCGCGACGAACGGCTCGCTGAGTGGCTGCGTGCGCTGATCGAGCGCTCCCCGGCCGGCCGCCCGCCGCGACCGCCGCTCAGCTCCGGCGACGACAAGGCCCTGCGCCTGGCCTGCGACTACCTTGGTGACCGGCCCGAACACAACATCAGCCTCGACGAGCTCGCCGCCGCCGCGGGAATAGGCAAGTTCCGCCTCATCCGCCTCTTCCGTCAGCGCACCGGCCTGCCACCGCATGCCCTGCAGCTCGCGCACCGGATCCGCAGCGCCCGCCGCCTCCTCGAAGCCGGCCAGACGATCGCCGAGGCCACCGCGGCCACCGGCTTCGCCGACCAGAGTCACCTGCACCACCGCTTCCAGCGCAGCCTGGGAGTAACCCCGGCCGAGTACCAGCGGCGCTTCAGCGCCTGACACCGCGCCGCCTGCCTAGTGCAGGTGAGCAGCGGCCCAGCAGGACACTCCGGTGTGGCAGTTCTCGAGTGCGGTGAGTGCCTTCTTCAGTGCGGCCGGGACGCCCGCCGCAGCGATGTTGTTGAGTTCCAGCGGGTCGCGCGCCGTGTCGTAGTACTCCTGCTCCCCGCTGGAGTACCGCACGTACAGCGCGTTCGCGGTACGTACTGCCTCATAGGACGGAGGATTACCGCTGAGCCTGTTCTGCCGGTCCGGGTCGGCCGGATTGTCGTCCGGGCCGTGGTGCTCGACGAGAATGGCCTGCCGCCAGTCCGCGGGCCGCTGTCCGTGCCAGAGCCCGGCCAGGCTGTGACCGTCGACGGTGGCTGGCACGCGGAGCCCGGCCAGCGTCTCGAACGTCGGGTTCAGGTCGATGTTGGACGCCAGCCGGCTGATCACGCGCCCGGCCGGGACGCCGGGTCCGCTGACGATCAGCGGCACGTGAATGTCGGTGTCGAACGCGGTCTGCTTGCCGGGCAGGAGCCGGTACTCGCCCATGTGGTAGCCGTTGTCGGAGCTGAAGATGAGGTAAGTATTCCGGGCTACCCCGGCGGCCCGGAGCCGGGCTTCGAGATGGCCGATCATGTCATCGACGGAAAGATCCGCCTCGACCCGCTTGCGATAGGCGACGGCAATCTGGTGCTTCTGGGCCGCGGTCAGGGGCGGCCGGGGCGCCAGCCACGAAGGCGGATTCTTCGGCAGTGCGTCGTAGGCGCTGGTCTTCGGGTAGGCGACCGTGCTCGCCGCATTCGCGTAGCGTGGCGCTGGCGTGTACGGCGCGTGCGGCGCGAACGTGGCGACCTCGAGCATGAACGGATGGCCCGACGCCGCCGCCGAGTTAATGAACGAGCCGGCTTTCGCCGAGAGCACATCGGTCAGGTAGTCCTTCGCGGCGTGGCCGTAATACTGAAGCGTCCCGTCCTCGTTCAGCGTGTAGTTGAATTCCGGATAGCCGTCTCCCGTGACATCCCACTGGTCCCAGCCGAGCGGTATCTTGTCTGCGGGAATATACCCGTTCAGGTACTTACCCATCATGGCGGTACGGTAGCCGGATTTCTGCAAGGCCACCGCGAATGACTT
Organism: Streptosporangiaceae bacterium; assembly: GCA_050698895.1. Taxonomy (GTDB): domain Bacteria; phylum Actinomycetota; class Actinomycetes; order Streptosporangiales; family Streptosporangiaceae; genus DASUBV01. Next base: position 256 of record JBOHCO010000677.1, on the reverse strand, counting down.
CCTGGGATCCCCGTTGTTGTTGTAGGCCCTGAGGCCGCCGTCACTGCCGGTGTTAGTGAAGACGCCGTCATCGTGCGGGTATTCGCCGGTGAAGATGGCCGACCGCGACGGGCAGCACAGCGAGTCGACTACGAAGTACCGGGACATCGTAGAGCCGGCCTTTTCCAGCGCCACCACATGCGGCATGCGGCTCACGAGATTCCAGGCCAGGTCATCGGTCAGGACAAAGACGAAGTTGGGCCGCGGGGCGGCAGCA
>JBOHCO010000676.1:0-4080 GCA_050698895.1 Streptosporangiaceae bacterium | reverse complement strand
CGCGTGCGCGTAGAGCTCGAAGTAGAGCCGCTCTATCGGCCAGGCCGCCGGGTCGGTGAGGTCCTGCCAGAGCTTTCGCGCGTCGGCTGAGACGTCGTTCCACTCGGCCAGGGTGGCGGCCAGGGACTTGTTGACCTCATTGCTGATCGCGACCATCAGGCCCTCGCGGGACCCGAAATGATACAGGAGCATGCGGTGGCTGGTGCCGATGGCGGCCGCCAGCTCGCGCATGCTCAGGTCGGTGACCCCGCCCCTGGTCGCCTGCTCCACCGCGGCGGCCAGCAGCCGGTCCCGCGCTTGCGACGTAGCCATGGCTGAATGTACCATATGGTTCATGTACCACGTGGTACATCTACTGGAGGCACCCAGGAGGCCCCGATGAGCCAGCTGCACGTGGAAGCCGAGCAGACCGCGCACGCGACGCCGGAGGCCGTCTGGGCCCTGATCTCCGACGTCAGCCGTTACTCGGGATGGGGGCCGTGGAGCGCGACCGGCTACCAGCGCCCCGGCGACGACTCGCCGCGCGGCCCCGGCGCGATCCAGTGGCTGCGCTCGGCGCAGCGGTCCTACGGGCGCCACGTGACCTCGGTCGAGCGGATCCTGGTCGCCGAGCAGGACCGGCGGCTGGCCTACACGGTGGTCGGCGGCATCCCGGTCCGCAATTACCGGGCCGACGTCACGCTGACCCCGGACGGCGACGGGACCCGCATCCGGTGGGCCGCGAGCTGGGACCCCACCCTGGCCGGCCGGATCGTGCTGCGCGGGCTGCGCCGGTTCTACCCGGAGATGATGGCGGGCCTGGTCGCCGCCGCCGAGCAGACCACCCAGGAAAACAGCTAGCCCGGCTCGGGTACGGTGCGGGCATGACGATCGTGCCCGACACCAAGGACTGGACCTGGGTGCTGCGGCGCCCGTGCCCGGAGTGCGGCCTGGACCCCCAGGGCTTCGGCCGCGAGGCGATCGCCGGGATGATCCGCGCCAACGCGGCCGCCTGGCCGGACGCGCTGGCCCCGGCCGACGCGGCGCGCCGGCGCCCGGCGCCGGAGAAGTGGTCGGCGCTGGAGTACGGCTGCCACGTCCGCGACGTGCTGCGGCTGTATGACCAGCGACTGGAGATGATGCTCAGCCAGGACGGGCCGCGGTACCCCAACTGGGACCAGGACGCCACGGCGCTGGCCGGCCGCTACGGCGAGCAGGACCCGGCCGTGGTGGCGGCCGAGCTGGGCCGGGCGGCCGACGCGCTCGCGACGCGGTTCGAGTCAGTGGCCGGGGACCAGTGGCTGCGCACCGGCATCCGCAGCGACGGCGCGCACTTCACGGTGGAGACGTTCGGGCGGTACTTCATCCACGACCCGGTCCATCACCTCTATGACGTGACCGGGAGCAGGCGGCGGGCGGACAGCCAGACGGTGTAGGGGTTCACCCGGTCCGGGTACTGCCTGAGCATCCCGAAGAAGAACTCCTCCGGGCTGGGTCCGGCGGCCAGCAGCCGGGCCGCGTCGTCGAGGTACCGGCGCGTCAGGTCGATGTTGGCGGGCGAGTCGTCACGGGTCGCGTCCTTGTGCCCGGCCACCACGTGCGAGGGGTGCAGGGCCTGGACGACATCGAGAGCCTGGTGCCAGCCGGCGAGGCCACCGCGGGCTGTTTCGGCCGGGTACTGGTGGACGTTGTTGTAGACCACGTCGCCGGCGGCGACCAGTCCCAGGGACGGGACGTGCAGCACGGTGGTGTCGTCGGTGTCGCTGTGCCCGGCCTCGACGTGGACGAGGGTCTCGCCGTCCACGGTGAAGCCGCCGGCGGGCACGGGCTGGGCCAGGACCGGGACGGGGGCCTCGGGGGTCTGGCCGGGGAACAGGGCGCCCCACGTTCCGGCGGGCTGGCCGTCGGGGGTGGACGCGATCATCCGGCTGACGGTGCGCTCGCTGGCGTAGACGGTGACGCCGGGGAACCGTTCCGCGAGCAGCCCGGTGGTCAGCCAGTGGTCGGCGTGCCAGTGCGTGATGTCGATGTAGGCGAGCCGCTTGCCGAAGCTCTCGATCCAGTCAGCCAGGGCCGTGGCCTGGGCGACAGCGATGGGCGGATCCACGACCACGGCCTCGGACGGGCCGTGGATCAGCGTGTGGGACAGCGGCGACCAGTGCGGGCGCTCGCCGGTGGGCAGCGGCTCGCCGGCGGCGGGCAGCAGGCCGGAGACACGGACGTCGTACTGGAGCGGGCTGGTAGCGGACATAACAGACCCCCCCGGTGTCAGTGCTTCCTGCTCCAGCCTACGGAACCAGGGCGCGCAGCACCTCGTCGAGCGGCAGCTGCGCGGCGCTGGAGAGCAGCAGGTCAGCGGTCGCGAACCGGGCCGGGTCCGCGTGCGGGTTGGGGATGGCCACGCAGCGCAGCCTGGCCGCCTGGGCCGCCGCCACGCCGTGCGGGGAATCCTCGACGGCCACGACCCGGTCGGCGGGCAGGCCCAGGCGCTCCAGGGCCAGCAGGTAGACGCCGGGATCCGGCTTGGCCCGGGCGACCTCGTCGCCGCAGGCCAGGAACTCGAACACGGCCAGTGACCCGTGGCCGCCCAGGTGCCTGCTGGCCCACCCGCGCGGGGAGCTGGTGGCCACCGCCAGCCGGATCCCGAGCCGGCCGGCCTGGCTCAGCCAGTCGGCGATGCCGGGCAGCAGCTCGAGGCTCGCGTTGAGCTGGTCGCGGTAGGCCAGCCGCCGGGCGTGGCTGGCGGACCGGTCGAAGGCCGGCCCGACGGCGGCGGCCAGCTCGGCGGACCTGGCCTCGCTGACGTCCCCGGCGTGGTCGGCGAAGAAGCTGCTGGTGTCGAGCTCCAGGCCGTGCCGGCGCCACTCGTGCTGCCAGCTGGCCAGCATGGTGCTCTCGGTATCCATCATCAGGCCGTCAAAGTCGAACACCACCGCCTCCACCGCCATAGGTTCATTATCCAGGCGGAGGGGCGGGTGGCGCTCCAGGTGATCGACAGGTAGATGTCGTTCAGCTGGCTGGCCTTCTCGGCGGGCAGGCCGTCCTGGGCCGGCTTGGCGGGCTCCATGGAGCTGGTCTCCAGCACCTTGGTGGCGTCGGGCGCCTCGAAGACCGCCTCGGTGTAGTCGGCGGCGCTGTCGTAGCGGCTGATCTCGACGGCGGGCCGGCCGCGGCTGTCCCTGGTGTGCGAGTTCACCACCACGCCCGGCGTGGCCGCGATGACCTTGAGCAGGGCCGACCGCAGCGCGGGGCTGATGGCCGGGTCCCACAGCGTGTCGGCGGCCTGCGCGAACGCCCAGTCGTCGTTGGTCTCCTTGGGCTGCGCGGTCGGGAAGGCCTTCTTGGCCGCCAGGCGCTTGTCCTTGCGCGCCAGGGCCCTGAGCTGCGCGGCGAAGAAGCGCTCGGCCTGGGCCTGCTGCTGCCTGGCCTGCCTGATCAGGAAGGCGCGGAGGCCGGAGACGCTGGTGGGATAGGCGGCGAGCTGGGCCGCGGTGGGCATCCCGGCCTTGCTGAACAGTTCCCTCGGCGCGTTCTTGATGCCCGGCTGGTAGCTCCACACGTCGCCGTTGCGGGTGTCGATGATCGTGGTCTTCGGCTGCGAGCCGGCCAGCTCGGTCATCTTGACCCAGCGGCCCGAGGGGGCCGCGGCGGCCGCAGCGGTGGCGCTGAGGTGGTTGAGCGTGCGCTGCGCGGCGGTCAGCTGGATGATCGGGCCCGAGTTCCCGGGCTTGGCGGCGTGGCCGGTGCCGCTGGAGGCGACGGCGGCCACGCCCACGGCGGCGGCCGCGGCGGCGCCGGTCACGCCGACGCCCAGCGCGCGGGTGCGGCGGTGCCGGCGGCGGCTGATCGTGACGATGCCGGTGGTGATCTCCGACCGAGCGTGCAGGTCGCCGGTGGCCCGGTGCATCAGGTCGCGCAGCAGGTCCTCGTCGGTGGCAGGCATGATCATGTTTCCTTTCAGTGGGTGTCGCTGGTGGCGACCTCGCTCTCGCTGCGATCGTCGAAATAGCGCAGGACGACGACCGCGCGCTGCTGGGGGCTCAGCGTGCCGAGCGCCGCCAGCAAGGGCGGACGGAGCTCGACCGCGGCCAGGGGGTCACC
>JBOHCO010000675.1:0-1032 GCA_050698895.1 Streptosporangiaceae bacterium | reverse complement strand
CGGCCGCGTCAGCCGCGTCAGCCGCGTCAGCCGCCCCCTGCGACAGCTCGCTGGTCAGCGTGCCCGCCAGCCGGGCGGCTTCGTCCCCGCTGGCCACGCCGATCACCGCGACCAGCCGGCCGCCCCTGGCCATGGCCAGCGACGGCGCGGGGGCCACGGCGTTGGCCACCAGCCGCTCCACGGCCAGGCCCTGCGGGCCGCCGTACCGGGCCCCGGCCGACCCGGCGACCAGCACCACCTGGTGCGGCCCGGCCAGCCGCAGTCCGAAGGCCGCCCCGCGGACGACCAGCTCGGGCAGGCTGCCGCGGCCGCCCAGGAGGTCGTCGAGGAACTCGATCCGCTCGGCCTCCTGGCGGCGGGCGACCGACAGGGCGGCCCGCTCGAAGCCCTCGGCCGCGGCGGCCACGGCGTCGTCGGCGGCGCGCAGCACAGCCAGCCCGGCGGCCCTGGTGGCCACCACCCCGCCCGGGTCCGGCAGCCCCCGCCACAGCCGCCAGGCCGCCGACAGGTACAGGTCGACCAGGCCGCGCAGGGCGACGCCGCTCTCCGCGGCCCGCTCGCCCGACCGGCCGTACCCGGTCAGCTCGGCCGCCGTCAGCCGGCGGCCGGTGAGCGCGGCGCCGTGCACCGCGGGCAGGAAATCGCCGAGCAGGTCGGGCGGCACGCCGCCGGTCTCGCGGCTGGCCGCCCTGGTGATGGCGGCGAGATCCGGGTGGTCGCCTGGCGCGCTCACGATTGCCGTCACCCCTTCCCCGGTCTTGTTGCCGAGTCTTCTTGCCGACTCTCGGCAAGAGGATGCCCATTTACTGGCCGGTAACCACCACTGACGTATCGGCCTCGGCAAGTAAGACTCTAAGTGTCGCCAGAACGGCGAGCCGCACCGGCGGCCAGGAACGACCAGTAGTGCCACAGCCACAGGGAGGACGACCGTGACCCAGACTCGGACCCGCGATCATGCGTCCGGTCCTAGCGGGGGCTCCGACCCCGGCCGGGCCAACCGAGACGGGCGCATGACCAGCATGACGGTCCGGA
>JBOHCO010000674.1:0-1066 GCA_050698895.1 Streptosporangiaceae bacterium | reverse complement strand
GGTCAGCGGCCCGCTGGTGGTCGCCGCGAGGATGGGAATCGGAACCAGGCTGGCGTTGCCGAACGGCGCGGACAGGTCAATCGCGCGCTGGCTCGGCGCGCTGGCGGGCAGGAACTTGGCATTGTTGTTCTGGGTCACGCTCGACAACGCCGGCAGTTGCGTCGCGGCGGCGATCGCGCCCAGTACCCAGATGACGAGAACCAGCCAGCGCAGGCGCACGGACCACCGGCCGATGCCCCCGAAAATCGCATCGATGTGCATGGTCAGAGAGCCTATTGCCCGCCGCCGACGGCCTGGCCCGCGGGCAGCCAGCTTTTATGTACCTGAAACCTGGCCTGACCTGCGGCTGGCCGATTTCCGCCCGAATAGGTTAATTTTGCGCATCAGCTAGGGCGTCGACGGCGCCGGTCAGCTCGCGCAGCGCCGGCAGCGCCAGGGCCAGGGTGTCCCGGCTGGCTGGCTCCAGGCTGGCCAGCGCGACGGTCAGGATGTGCGCGTTGACCCGCTGCCAGCTGGCCACCACCGTCTCGCCCGCGCCGGTCAGCCGCAGCACCGCGGTGCGCCGGTCGTCCACGCCGCCGCTCCGCTCGATGAGCTGCGCCCGGGCCAGGCTGTTGACCAGGGTGGCGACCGAGCTGGGGGCCAGCCGGAGCTGCCGGGCCAGCTGGCCTGGCCGGGCGCCGGGCGTCTCGGCCAGTGCGGACAGGAACTCCAGCTGGGCCACCGACAGCCCGCCCGGCAGGCCGCCGCTGCCCTGGGCGCGCGCCGCCCGCCGCATCGCCCGGCGCAGCCGGGACACGACATCGGCGACGGCCAGGCCGTTCGGGTCGCTGTCGTAGGGCGCCGTGCCCCCGGATGCAGCGTCGCAGGACGCACTGTCGAAGGCCGCGCTGCCCAGCGCCGCCGCCTCCGGCGGGGCGGGCACGGGGTCAGCTGAAGGCAGAGGCATGCCCCACTTCACCATGGCCGGGCGCATCGGGTCCACCCGGCGGATCGCCGGTCCCGCCCGCGCCCGCCGGCAGCGGGCGGATCAGCAGGGCCAGCACCGCGGCCAGCGCGGCCGCGG
>JBOHCO010000673.1:0-7441 GCA_050698895.1 Streptosporangiaceae bacterium | reverse complement strand
CCGGCCGAGATGCGGATCGTCGACATTCTGATCGGCGCCGTGCTCGACGCGGGGTTCGCCGGTGCCGAGGCCGCCCTAGTCTACCGGTCGATCGGCGATTTCGGCCTCGCCTGGGCCGGCGCCGAGGCGGCCTTCCTCGCCCTTGACGAGCAGGCGCAAAAGGCCGACGAGTCAGCCTGGACACAGGCCTACCTCGCTGCCGGGCAGGCCGAACACCCACACATCCACCAGGTCCGGACGGACCTTCCCGAGGTCGCCGACGACGAGATTTTCGAGACGGTCCTGTCGCTGCTCATCAGCGGGCTCATCCAGCGGGCGCCCCGGCCGTGCAGCTGCCCCGGCCACCAGCGCACGCCGGATGGACTCACGCTGCGCGAGCCAGGCACCGCGCCATAGGAGCACGCCATAAGGAAGCGTTCACAGGCGCGGCCGATGTCGCGACGCGTGCGGCGGATGCCACGACCGGAGCAGACACCAGTGAGCTGCTGTCAGGCCTCCTCGCTGTCAGGCCTCCGCGCTGTCGGGCACCCGGGCCGCCCGGCCCCGGCGGGCGATGTCACTGAAGAGGTCACGGGCCTGTTCCTCCTCCCAGCCGAGCGGATCAGATGAAGCGCTACCGCCATTCACCACCTCTCTGGTCAGCGTCGCGGTCGCCTGAACGCGGCTGGGCTGATGAGGCCAGGAAGGCCGATCGGGCTCGCCAGTCACATCGAGAACCTCGCCGTCCTGGATGATCATCTCTATGCTGGCCGGGTCCTGCAGCGCCCTGACGTTGCTGACCGGGTCGGCGGAGAGCACCAGCAGGTCGGCGAGGCAGCCCGGCCGGACCTCGCCGATCTGCCCGGCCAGGTTCACCATCGGGGCAGCGTTGACGGTCGCGGCCTGGATGGCCTCCATCGCTGACAGCCCGGCGTACTCCATCAGCAGCTGCAGCTCCCTGGCATGCCACTCTCCGTAAGGAGTGGTAGCGAAGCCTGTGTCAGTGCCCGCCACCATCGTGACACCTGCCGCGTGCGCCCGGTGCAGCGTCTCCGCGGTCTTCTCCAGCATCCGCCGGCAGCCGTCAATCGCCCTGGCCGGAACCCCGACCAGGTGACCGTAATCAGCCTGATTCGCAAGCAGGAGCAAGGTCGGGACGAGCGGGATCCGCGACTGAGCGAGCTTGTCGATCACCTCATCGGTCATCAGGTTGCCGTGCATGATCCAGTCGAATCCGGCCGCCACGGCCGCTGACACCTCGGCGGATCCGCGGGCGTGAATCGTTACGCGCTTGTTGAGCTGGTGCGCCAGGTCAGCCACGATCTTCAGCTCGTCGCCGGTGAACGCCTGGTAATCGCCAAATGGGCTGTCGGACAGCTTGATCAGGTCCACTCCGTTCTTCACCTGGCGGCGGATGGTGTCCACCATGTCCCCGGGATTATTGGTGAGCGTGCCGATGCTGCTGTCCGGGACTCCGACCGGCTCGGGGTACCAGTCAGTCAGCCCGTTACTGGTGGTCAGATACCGTCCGGCGGTGGTCATCCTGGGTCCTGGCAGCATCCGGTCGCGGATCGCATCCCTGATGGCGACTCCTATGTAGTAGCTGCCGCCGGGCTGGGAGATGCCGGTCACTCCCGCGCGCAGGACCTTGCGAGTGTTCCACGCCGCCCGCAGTGTCCGAGCCTCGACGCCGGTGTACAGGTCCTGCTCTTCCTGTGTCTTGCTCTCGCCGTAGGTCATGTGGCAATGGACGTCAATCATTCCCGGCATGACCCACTTGCCGGCCGCGTCGATGACGTGCACCGGCTCGCCGCGGGGGATGTTCTCCAGAGCGGCGCCGACGCCCACGGCGTGAATCCTGTCATCCCGTAGCAGCACCGCCGCCTGCTCGGGCGGATCGCCGCTCCCGTCGATGACCGTGCCGCCGGTTATGAGGATCCACGTCGATGCCATTGCCGAGTTCTCCTTGTCTCGCTTGTCGCCGCCATGCGTCCCGCGCCGGCCGCCGGGGCCTTACCGCTGCCCGTCTCGCTTGTCACCGCGGCGCGCCAGGACCGCGCAGCACCTGCCCGGCCGGGCGGCCGGTGTCGGCTGCCCCTTCGATGACCTGGACGCCGTTAACGAACACGTGCTCCACTCCGGTGCAGAACTGGTGCGGGTTCGTGAACGTGGCCCGGTCGGTGACTGTCGCCGGGTCGAAGACGGTGAGGTCCGCGACAGCCCCGGTCCGCACCACGCCCCGGTCGGCCAGGCCCAGCCGCCCGGCGGGCAGGCCGGTCATCTTCCGGACCGCCGCTGGGAGGCTGAGCACGCCTTCCTCCCGGACGTAGTGACCGAGCACCCGGGCGAACGTCCCGTAGCTGCGGGGATGCGGGCGCCCGCCGGCGTCGGGATGGAGGGTCCAGCCGTCGCTGGCGACCGCTACCTGGGGATGCCGCATGACCCGGTGGATGTCGTCATCGCCGATGCCGAACAGGACGACCTCTACCCCGCCGCCATGTTCTGCAAGCAGGCCGAGCAGCACGTCCACCGGTGCCATGGCCCGGTCCGCCGCCAGGTCGGCCAGGTTGTGCCCGGTGAGCTCGCTGCCGCCTCCCGGCACCGAGGCGATCACGATGGTGTCGGGCTCGAACTCGCGCTGCAGGCTGCCATCGGCGGGACCGTCAAGGATCTGCGTCCTGATCTTCTCTCGCTCGGCGGGACTGGCGAGCCGTGCCCGCATCTGGCCGACGCCGCCCTCCATCGCCCAGCCTGGCAGCATCACGGTCAGCGTCGTCGATGACGCCTGGTAGGGGTACTGGTCCAGGGTGATGTCGGAGCCGCTGCGCCGCGCCGAGTCGAGTAGCTCGAGCGAAGCCCGGGTAAGCCCCCAGTTCCTGCGGCCCAGCACCTTGTGGTGGCTGATGTGGAGCGGCAGCCCGGCTCGCTGCGCGACGTCAATCGCCTCACCGACCGCCGTCAGCAGCGCGGCTCCCTCGTTGCGCATGTGAGTGGCGTAAAAGCCCCCGGCCGCTGCGGCTGAGCGCGCCAGCGCCACTATCTCGCCGGTGGCGGCGTAGCTGCCCGGCGCGTAGATCAGCCCGGACGACAGGCCGAAGGCGCCCGCTCGCATGGCATCGTCGACCGCTGCGCACATCTGGGCGAGCTCACGCTCGCTCGGGGGACGGGACTCGAAGCCCATCGCGGCGACCCTGGCCGTCCCATGACCCACAAGCAGCGCGACATTGACGGCGAGCGGCAGCGCGGACAGCATTCGCGTGTACCCGGCGGCATCCGACCACGACCAGTCCAGATCCTTACCCAGGAACGCGCTGTAACGCCGCAGCAGTTCCAGGCGCTCGCCGGCTCCTACGGGAAAGGTCGAGTGACCGCAGTTTCCGGTGACCACGGTCGTGACGCCCTGCCTGACCATGGAGTCGGCTCGGGGGTGGGCCGGCAAGGTGAAATCACAGTGCGTATGGATGTCGATGAATCCCGGTGCCACGACCAGCCCGGTAACATCGATCTCCCGGCCCCCGGCGGCGCCGGCCGCCGGCGCGACATCGACGATCCGGCCTTCGGCTACCGCCACGTCGGCCTGCCGTGGCGGCGCCCCTGTTCCGTCGATGAGCAGGCCGCCGCGGAGAACGAAGCGCGCAGATGATGACGTCACCGGCGGGGCTCACTGCGCCGGGTCATCGTGGCCCGCCTTCATGCCCCATTCGATGTGACGCTGCAGGTGCACCACCAGAATGGGGTGCACGCCGCGGCTGACCATGCCGCGGTAGTCGCAGGCGCGAAGCAGTGCCCGCGCCTCGTCATCCACGCCGAACCGGCCGGTGACCTGGTCGGGGTCGGCCAGGAACTCCTGGAAAAGAGCCTCGTCCTCTTGCAGCGCGTGCAGGACCGTGTGAACGGCGAGATTGCGGGTACCCGGGCGCGGATAGATCAGTTCCTCGGTCATCACGGCTCCTCACAGTTCGACGACGGCATAGCCGCAATGGCCGGAATCCCAGTAGGAGTGGACGGTCGCCTTCGCGCTGGCGCCCCGGGCGCCGACGGCCACCGCCCAGGTGCGCAACTCCACCATCCCGCGCTGGTCCAGTCCGACCGCGGACAGGCTCACCAGACGTTCCCCCTCCCCCGCGGTGAGCCAGCCCATCACCTCCTGGTCGGCCTCGACGCTGGGGTGGTGGAACCGGTCGGTGCCCGGGTAGTGGGACATGCCGCCGGTCGCGACCACGCCGAGCCTCACGCCCGCCCGCTGTGACCAGCGTGCCATCGCCCGGCCGAGGTCGTAGCAGCGGCGGATCGAGGGCTGCGGCGGAACGTAGGCGTTCACGATCAGCGGGATGACCGGTACCGACAGGCCTGCCGACTGCGCGTAATGCAGCGGGATCATGAATGAGTGATCGAGCACCTCGCGCTGGCTGAACGCCGGGTCGAAGCCTGATTCCAGCAGGTGATCCAGCATGTCGTTGGCGAGGTCCGGCGCGGCGGCGGAGGTGACGCGCGTCCCGTTGAAGGCGGCAACCACCGGGTCGCCGGTGAATACGGTGAACATCGGGACCAGGTCGAGGAAGTGATTGTGCAGGTGGTCGAGCGCGACTACGCACAGCGCGTCGAGCTTAAGCTCGGCCGCCCGCTGGGCGAACAGCCGGTAGCCATGATGGACACGGGCCAGTTCGGCGGGATCCTCCTCAGCCGGTTCCAGGAAGATCTGCGGGGCGTGCGAGACGCAGAATCCCATCGCCGCTGTGGGCTCGTCCGGCACCGTGCCAGATGAGCGCTGGGTAGCTTCGTCGGTGAGCGGCATGGTGGTGCCTCCTTCGATCAGGCGGGAGTCGGCGGGTGAGTACTCGCCGTTGACTGGCTGCGGTCCGGGCTGGTGATCGCCGCCATGATGATCCGCAGCTGCGCGTCACCGGCCGACACCGGCGCCCTGGCGCCGGCCAGCCCGCGCGCCCAGGTCAGGTCGATTCCGGCCGCGCTGGCCGCAGCATGGTCGGTGCCTCCGGGCGGCGAGGCGATATCGACGACGATGGCGTCCCGCAGGCGCGGGAAGACGCTAGCCGGGATGGCATCCGGCGAGGGCACGGTGTTGATGATGATGTCGGCTTGTGTCATCGCCTCGGCACGGGCCGGATAGCTGACTGGCACGGCTCCCCGCTGCCGCGCACGTTCCAGGTGCTCGGTTCGCCTGGCCGCGACCCCCACGCCGCAGGCCAGGCCCAGAAGGGCGTCCGTGACAGCCGCACCGGTCGCCCCGTAGCCGAGGACCAGCGGCCTGTGCTCCGGCAGGACGCGGCGGGTCTTGCCGACCAGCAGCGCGATCAGGGCCTCGGCCACGGCGGTGGCGTTGGAGACGGCGAGCGCGCGGTCGTCTTTCATCTCGTAAACGGCGCCTCCTGCGCTGCGCGCCGCCGTCGCCACCCCTGGCGTCGCCCGGCCCAGTACCAGCCCGCCCGCGGCCACGTCTGAGCCCGCCAGCAGCGCGGCGTCCAGGATGATGGGCGCCGGGCTGTCCGGCGCGTACACGTGCCCGCCGTCACCAAGGCCGGGCGACGGGCAGACGATCCAGTTCGCGCCGGCCACCGCCGCCTGCGCCGACTCGGCGCTCTTGAGCCCGGGGACTCCGTCGGGAGCCGCCCCGAACAGCGTCACCTGATAGCCCAGCGCCAGGAGCTGCCCGGCGATGTAGACCTCGCGGGCATCCCCGCCGAGTACCGCTACCCGGACCTTGTTCATCATCCGCCCTTCGCTTCCGGTTGCTGGATCTCGCCGACCTGGGCCAGCGCCTTGTCGCACTCCTCGAGTGCGATCCGCAGCAGGGCGCACTCGGGCGCCTTCAGCGGGCGGTACGGCAGGCGCACGTTCCTGGTGCCGGGCAGGCCCCGCGCCTGCATCGCGGCCTTCACGGTGCGGGGCTGCCCCAGTCGGCGGACCACGGCGAAGTAGGGATCCAGCGCAGCCGCCACCTGCCGGGCGCTTTCCCAGTCCCCGGCCGCGGCCGAGCCGACCAGCGACCGGAACGCACCCGGGAAGGCCCAGCAGTTGGTTGAGGTAAGGCCGTCCGCTCCGGCCAGCAGCCCGAGCACTCCGGTGAGATCGGAGGCGGCGAGCATGCGGACCTCGTCACCCGATCGGGCGTGCACCGCGCTGATGCTCTCCGCCAGTCCCGGAAGCGAGGCGGTGCCCTGCTTGACCGCGGCGATCCCCGGCAGGGAGGTGATCTCGGCCAGGTCCGCCGGCGGCAGGTCCATCCCGAAAGCCGGGTTGTTGTAGACCACGATGCCCCCTGGCAGCTGCCGGGATAGCTGCCTGAAGTGCCGGAGTATCTCGTCCCGGCGCACTTCCGCGGCGAACGGCGCGGCCACCATCACCTCGTCGGCACCCTCCCCCAGCAGCCGCGCAGCCAGTTCGGCTGTGGCGGCGGTAGCGGGCTGGGCTGCGCATGCCATCACTGCCCGGACGCCGTTCACGGCGCGGACTGCGCGCAGCACGTGCACCCGCTCGTCGTCAGTGAGGCTCTGGAACTCCCCGTAGGAACCGGTCAGCAGGAAGTCGCGGATACCGTGGCCCACCATCCGCTCCGCGCACGCGGCCATCGCGCCGACGTCGACGGTCCTCCCGCCGGCGCCGTACAGCGTGGGCGCGATTGCGTACAGCTCCAGGGCCCGGTAGGCCGGGCCGCCCGGTCCCGCGGTCACGTGCGCTGGTGTTCGTCGTGCGGCAGCCGGCGGTGGTGCGCCGCGGAGGCGCCCAGATACAGCCGGCCCACTTCGGGGTTGGTCAGCAGCTCGGGCGCCCGCCCGGTGAGCTCGACCGAACCGAGGTCCATCACCGCCCCGTAATCCGAGACCCCCAGGCCGGAGTGGGCGTTCTGTTCCACCATGAGCACGGTCCGTCCGCCTTCCTTGAGTGATAGAACGGTGTCGAACACGAGCCTGCGGCTGCGCGGGTCAAGGCCGAGGGAAGGCTCATCGAGAAGTATCAGCGTCGGGTCGAGCATGAGCGCCCGTGCGAACTCCACGATCCGCTGCTGGCCGCCGGAGAGGGCACCGGCCTTCTGGCCGCGCAGCTGCGCCACGGCCGGGAACCGCTCGGTGACCTCTTCGAGCCGTGCGTGCAGGGTGGCGTGGTCTTTGATCACATACCCGCCCATGAGGATGTTCTCGCGCACGGTCATGCGCGGGAACAGGCTCCGGTCCTGGGGCACTTGCACCACCCCGGCCTGCAGGATTGCCTTCGGCAGGGCGCCGCTCAGCCGGCGCCCGCGTAGCAGCACTTCACCCTGGCTGGGCCTGAGCAGGCCGCTGATAACCCGGAGCAGCGTGGACTTCCCGGCGCCATTAGGGCCGATCACGCACGTGATGCTGCCGGCTGCCACGCTTAGGCTGGTGCCGCGCAAGATGTCGCCGTAGCCATAGCCGGCCACTACGTCACGCACTTCGAGCAGGGTTTCGGCCATCAATCCCCCAGG
>JBOHCO010000672.1:0-1268 GCA_050698895.1 Streptosporangiaceae bacterium | reverse complement strand
CGCTGCCGCAGCGCGCCCAGCTGGGCGGCGCGGCCCAGGTCGGCGGGGGTCACGACCCCGGCGAGCTCGCCCTCCGGGCCGAGCACCAGGGCGTAGCCGGCGGTGTGCACGGCGGCCGGGACCGAGGGCCAGCGCGACATCCGGCCGATGAGGCTGGTGAGCGGCTCGTCCGCGGTGGTGGTCACCAGGTGCGCTCGCGGGGTGGCGACGTCGCGCAGCCGCAGGTCGTCCTGGCGCCCGGCCGGGACCGCGGCCAGCTGGCTGAGGGTGAGCAGCCCGCCGGGCCGGCCGTCGAAGTCGTGCAGCGGGAACACCGCCGCGGGCGATCCGGCCGGCGCCTGGCCGGGGCGGGATCCGGTGCCGAGGCCCTGGGCATCCAGGAAGGCGGCCACGGTCGACCAGGACGGCTGGCTCTCCGGCGCCGTGGCGGCCGGCGGCACGATGTCACTGACCCGCAGCCCGGCCAGCGCGGTGGCGACCAGGCTGCGGCGGGCCTGGGCCCGCGAGGCCGCGAAGGCCAGCACGCCGATCAGCGCCAGCCACAGCCCGGCGAGGTAGCCCGGCCCGGCGAACAGGGTGAGCCCGGCGGCGACCAGCACCACGCCGGTGACCTGCCCGGCCCGGGCCGTGACGAGGTCGGCTTTGGCCGGACTGCCCGTGCGCGCCCACGTAAGCGCTCGGACAATCCGGCCGCCGTCCGGCCCCGGACCAGGAAGAAGACTGAGCACGCCGAGGGCGGCGTTGGCCACCGCCGTGTAGGCGAGGATGAGCATGGGCAGCCGGTCGATGCCCAGCACGGCCAGTCCGGCCGCGCTGCCGCCAGCCAGGACGGCCAGCGCGAGGCTGGCCGCGGGACCGGCCAGGGCGACCCGCCACTGGGCGCGAGGGCCAGGCAGTTCGGCCCCGCCGTGCTGCGCCGGGCCGAAGAAGCCGACCGTGATGTCCCTGGCCGGGGCCCCGTGACGGCGGGCCACGAGGATGTGCCCGGCCTCGTGGATGACCACGCTGCCGACCAGCAGGATAGCCACGGCGACCCCCGCGGCCAGGTACGCGGCCGAGCCCCGGCCGGGCGCGGTGCCCGCCAGGCTCAGCCCGCTGACCAGGGCGGCGAACGCCGCCAGGAGGTAACCGCCCGCAGTTATCCGGACCGTCATGCTGGTCATGCGCCCGTCTCGGTTGGCCCGGCCGGGGTCGGAGCCCCCGCTAGGACCGGACGCATGATCGCGGGTCCGAGTCTGGGTCACGGTCGTCCTCCCTGTGGCTGTGGC
>JBOHCO010000671.1:0-4190 GCA_050698895.1 Streptosporangiaceae bacterium | reverse complement strand
CGTGGCTGAGGTCCACGATGCAGAACCGGTTGCCGTCCGGATCGGCCAGCACCACGAAATCCGGGTCGTCCGGGTACAGGTCCCAATCCGCCCGCCGAGCCCCGAGCCCGATGAGCCGCTCCGCCTCCGCACTCGCGGAGCAGTTCGGACGTCCGTGTCATAGCACCGACGATGCGAACTGCTCTTCGGCCGTGTGGCTCATGTGGCCCGTGCGGCCAAGACTGCCAGGACCGGGGACCCATCAGTCACACCCACCTCATGCCCACTTCATGCCCGCAGGCGCTTCCGAAGAAGTCTTTCCAAAGAAGTCTTTCGAAAGATATATTGGCATGCATGAGCGAAGACACCGGGCGGACCGTCAAGCGGCTGACCGACCCGCGAGCCCTGCGCGCGCTGGCCCATCCGACGCGGCTGGCGCTGGTCGGGGTGCTGCGCCGGGAGGGGCCGCTGACCGCGACCAGGGCGGGCGAGCTGCTGGGTCAGAGCTCGGCCAGCTGCTCGTTCCACCTGCGACAGCTGGCCAAGTACGGGCTGGTTGAGGAGGCCGGCGGCGGGACCGGCCGGGAACGGCCGTGGCGGGCGACCACGATGTTCACTGCCTGGCCGGACGTGGCCGAGGACCCGGACATGACCGCGGCCAGCGACCTGTTCCGCGGCGTTCTCGCCGAGCGCTACTTCGAGTACCTGAACCGCTGGCTCGAAGCCCGGCACCGGGAGCCGCGCGAGTGGCAGGAGGCCGCGGAGTTCGGCGACACGATGCTCTATGTCACCGCCGAGGAACTGGCCGAGCTGGTCGCCGAGGAGCGCGCGCTGGTGGACCGCTACCTGGACCGGCAGCAGCATCCCGAGCTGCGCCCGCCGGGCTCGCGCCGGGTCACCTACCTGCACCTGGCCTTCCCCGGCGACATCTCAGGGGCGATGGAATGACCGGCGGGCTGGCCCGGCGGGTGCCGCCGCTGCTGCGCGACCGGCCGTTCCGGCGCTACTGGAGCGGCCAGACGATCTCCATGTTCGGCGACCAGATCGGGTTCGTGGCCATGCCACTGGCCGCTGTGCCGGTCCTGCACGCCAGCGCCGCCGACATGGGCTACCTGAGCGCGCTGGAGTGGCTGCCGAGCTTGCTGTTCGCGCTGCCCGCGGGAGCCTGGATCGATCGCCGCGGCCGGCGCCGCGCCATCATGATCGTCGCCGACCTGGGCCGGTTCGCGCTGATGGGCAGCGTCCCGGTGTGCTACGCGCTGGGCGTGCTGACGCTCGAGCAGCTGTTCGTGGCGGCCTTCGCGGCCGGGTCCCTGAGCGTGCTGTTCACCGTGTCCAACGCCACCCTGTTCGTGACGCTGGTCCCCGAGGATCAGTACGTCGACGGCAACTCGCTGATCTACTCCAGCCGGGCGCTGTCGTTTGTCGGCGGCCCGAGCCTGGGCGGCCTGCTGACTCAGCTGCTGTCCGCGCCGCTGGCCATCGGCGCCGACGCGCTGTCCTTCCTTGGCTCGGCCTTCTTCCTGCGCCGGATCCAGCCCGTCGAGCCGCCGCCTGCGCAGGCCGGGCAGGGCTCGCTGACCGCGGGCGCGCGGTTCATCCGCCAGTCGGGCATCGTCCGGGCCTCGCTGCTGTCAGTGGCGACGATCAACTTCTTCAACTTCGTGTTCTTCGCGCTGTTCGTGCTCTACGCCACGCGGGACCTGCACGTCCGGGCCGGCCTGCTCGGGCTGGTCCTCGGCGCCGGCGCGATCGGCGGCCTCGTGGGCTCCGCGGTCACCAAGCCCCTGGCCAGCGCCATCGGGGTGGGCTGGGCCAACTTCGCCGGCTGCGTGCTGTTCACCGCGCCGCTGCTGCTGGTGCCGCTGGCCGGCGGGCCCCGGCTGCTGGTGCTGGCGATGCTGTTCCTGGCCGAGTTCGGGTCGGGTTTCGGCGTGATGCTGCTGGACATCAGCATCGGGTCGATCTTCGCCGCGGTCATCCCCGACGAGCTGCGGTCCAGGGTCACCGGCGCGTTCCAGGCCGTGAACTACGGAACCCGGCCGCTCGGTGCGCTGGCCGGCGGTGCGCTGGGCACCGTGCTCGGCCTGCGCCCGACACTGTGGATCGCGACCGTCGGCGGGCTGGCCGGCTTCCTGTGGCTGCTGCCCTCGCCGCTGCCGCGCTTCCGGATGCCTGCCGCCCGCCCGGCCCCGAGCGACCAGCGGGCCAGCCCGGACCCGGCCTGATGGCCGGGCCGGGACGGGCCGCCGCGCAGCGGGTTAGATCCGGAAGAAGAGGTTCAGGAACCGGTCGGCCAGGTCCTCGTCACCGCGGACCGTGCCCCCGTTGACCCGGCCGAAGGTGGTCAGCACCAGGCTGCCGGCGTCGAAGTCGATGACGGCGGGGAGGTCGTCCACGGAGCCCGGCTCGTAGGTCATGCCGTCGGGGCCGATGGAGACCCGGTACTCGCCGGCGTTGCGGCCGCTGACCGTGACTCCGATGGTGAAGGGGGCCAGCTCGGCGTCCGGCTTGATGGTCGACTGCCAGATGATGAACATGAACGGCACCAGCAGGTCGGCGGCATCTCCGGAGATGCCGTGGGCCTGGCCGCTGCCCTCCTTGATGTCCCAGGTGTGCACGCCGTAGTCCATCAGCTGGCCCGCCGCGTAGATGAACGCCGGCACGGTGCCCATGTAGAAGTGCGGGACCATCAGGCCGCCCCACTCCTCCTCGGAGAGCGGCTCCAGGATGCCCATCATCGTGTCCAGGTCGGTGCGGGCCCGGGCCAGCATCTCGGCCTGGGACATCTCGCCGAACGCCTGCGCCGTCTCGCCCGCCCGCTCGTGCATGCCCGCCAGGCCGTAGGCCGTCGGCGCCTCGACGCCGGTGCGGGCCAGGTCGAACGCCTTGAAGTAGCCCTCGGTGGTGTCGACCAGGTGACCGATGACGTCCTTCACCTTCCAGCTCTCGCAGGCCGTCGGGGCGTCCCAGGCACCGGGCCGCTCGGCCAGCGTGAACATCCGGTTAGCCTCGTCGCGAACGACCCGCAGGATGGTGGGCTTCCCCGCGTATGTCATCGCGTTCCACTCGTCGCTCATGCCGTTACCTCTCCATCGGTGGAGTGCGCTGCCTGACCAGTCTCCTCGGGCAACGGATGCGCCGGGCGAGGAGTTCGGTGCAGAAGATGTTCGTGCACCGCCCAACTGGTCACACTACGAACCCCAGCGCACCACGGGGTCTGGTGTCAATGGCGCTGGGCGCCCGTCTGGGGAGATAAGCCAGGCCGGGCGGGCCGACTGGATGCGGCCGGTACGCGGCGTCGGCGCGGGTTGCTAGCCGACCCGGCTCAGCCGGGTGAGAGCAGCGCCGTAGCGGATGGCCACGAGCTGGCCGACCGCCGGGTGTGACCCGAGCGGCTGCGCATACGGCGCGCCGATCGCGGCGCTGACCGCCTCCAGGTCCGCCACCGACGTCTCCGGCCCGATCACGCACGGCGCGATGACCGGGTGCTGTGCGCCCGCTTCGCGGAGCCGGGCCAGCGCCGCATCGATGCCGGCCGGGTCGTCGACTGACGCGGGCGCGGCCGGCATGGCCAGCCGGGAGGCCAGCAGCACCGCGGCGACGCCGGCGGTCTTCACCGCGTCCTCGCCGCGGTCGGCCAGCACCAGGACGCCGTAGGTCGAGCTGGCGATGGACAGGCCGCGACTGCGGGCACCGCGGGCCAGGCCGGCCTCGGCCAGCCGGGCGTGCAGCGCCTCGGCGATCAGCGGGTGCGGCCCCAGGTGCGCGCCGAGCATGACCTGCCCGGAGGCCCCGTCAGCGGCCCGGGTCAGGGACGCGTCGGACAGCGGGTGCGGGCCGGCCAGCAGCGGCACGAGCACGCCGTCGAGCGGGTGCTCGCGGGCGGGCTCGCCGTCAAAGACCAGGTTGTCGTCCAGCCGGTGCTCCGCGCCCTCCAGGAAGCCCAGCCGGATCTCGATGCCGGGGCAGGAGGTCTCCGCCGTGGAGGCGACCTCCTCGGCCACCCGGATGGCATCGTCAGACGCGGCCCCCGGCACCGCGATGACCAGGGCCGGGGCGTCGGAGGCCACGCTCAGCCGGTGCGGGCTGCGGTGCCGTCCGGCGGGCCGGGTCCGCCCGGTCCGCCGGGGCAGCGTCCCGGTGCCGCCGCGTTGCGGAAGTGGTTCCGCGCCGCGCTGCGGCAGTGGTTCCGGGCTGCGCTGTGGCAG
>JBOHCO010000670.1:0-2643 GCA_050698895.1 Streptosporangiaceae bacterium | reverse complement strand
GGCTGGCTGTACGGGTTCTCCGACGGCCGTGGCGGCTACCCGCTGGACTGGACCACGCTCAAGGCGTGGGGCTCGGACCGGCCCGAGCCGGAGCGCTACCCCGGCTCCGGCGGCAAGGGCTACGACTAACGCCAACGTGGTGCGCCAGCTCAACCAGAACGTCGACGCGGCCCGGGCGGCCAAGGCGTTCGAGCAGTGGAACCCGAACTGGGTGCGCTTCGTCGAGCAGCACGTCGGCGCCTGGCTGCACGTGGACCACGGGCTCGGCCTCTACCTGTACGCCAACGCCAACCGGCGCGCGCCCACGAACATGCACAACAACGCGATCTCGGTCAACAGCATGCACCGGATCAGGGCGGCCCAGGACCTGGCGCTGTACAACCTGACGCTGACCGAGGAGATCGAGAACTTCGACGGCACCGCCCACATCACGACCTGGAACTCCGACCCGTCCTGGCAGGGCGTACGGGACGTGGCCGAGCGGCTCACCGCGATCGACGACTGGTGCGAGGCCATCTTCGCGGCCAACGTGGTCTTCGAGCCGCTGGTCGGCGAGCTGTTCCGCAGCCAGCTGGTGCAGCAGGCGGCGCCGCGCAACGGCGACTTCGTCACCCCGACCCTGGTCGGGGCCGAGGAGTACGACTTCGCCGAGCGGGACCTGCGGTACACGATCCCGATGTTCCAGCTGCTCACCACCGACCGCGAGTTCGCCGACCACAACAAGGAGACCATGGCCGGCTGGCTGGCCGCCTGGGTGCCGCGCGCGATCGCGGCGGCCCGCACCCTGCAGCCGCTCTGGTCACAGCCCGACTCCAAGCCGCCGCGGTTCGAGGACGGCCTCGACGCCGCTAAGAACCGTTTCGCCGGAATAGTCGGCGATCTGCACCTGGACGTCCCGAAGGAGCTGGCCCAATGACCACATTCAAGACGGCGGAAAGCCCGTACAAATCCGACAACACGGCCTCCAACATGTGCGGATTCACGCTGATGAACAATCAGGTCGGCGTGGTAGTCGCGGACGTCATGGGTACGAAGCCCAATGTGACGGTAACGCCGCTTCCGTCCATGATCCGGGTCGACGCGGCCGGCCGGATGGACGTCGTCTACGACGAGGTCTCCGAGGCCCTGGGCGAGGAGCCCGGATTCTTCGACGCGGCCGAGTTCGAGGAGAACATGTCGACCCACTACGGACGGATGATCCACCTCGATGACATGACGATCATGTTCGCGAATCCGGAGGACGCGGCCGAGTACATCGACTTCGATCTCACCCCCGTCGCGACTTAGCGGCCGCGGCGCCAGCACCCGGTAACTGCCCTGCGACGATGCCACTGGAGGCACGGTGTACGAGAAGGACGGCGAGAAGTACTTCGTGGTCGACAGCCACATGCACTACTGGAACGCGGCCCCGGACAACTGGGTGCCGGGGGCCGAGCAGTACGCCAAGGGCTGGATCGAGTGCTTCCACGCATACCAGGGACTCGGCCCGCCAGAGACGCACTGGACCATCGAGCACTTCCAGAAGTACTCCGAGGACGACCTGATGAAGGACGTCTTCGAGGACGGGTACGTGGACGTGGCCGTGTTCCAGCCGACCTACCTGAAGGAGTGGTACAAGGAGGGCTTCAACACCACCGAGCGCAACGCGCTCATGGGCGAGAAGCACCCCGGCAGATTCGTCTACAACACCCGGTTCGACCCGCGTGACGGCGACGAGGGCCTGAAGACCCTGGCCGCCAACGTGGAGCGGTACGGGTCCAAGGGCGTCAAGCTCTACACCGCCGAGTGGAACAACGGCTCGCGCGGCTACAAGCTGAGCGACCCGGCCGCCTACCGCTACCTGGAGAAGACCCAGGAACTGGGCGTCAAGAACGTCCACGTGCACAAGGGCCCGACGATCTGGCCGCTGGACAAGGACGCGTTCGATGTGTCCGACATCGACCACTGCGCGACCGACTTCCCGGACCTGAACTTCATCGTCGAGCACGTGGGCCTGCCGCGGATCGAGGACTTCTGCTTCATGGCGACGCAGGAGCCCAACGTGTACGCGGGCCTGTCGGTGGTCATCGGCGGCCTGATGTACGCCCGGCCGAAGTTCTTCGCCAAGGTCATGGGCGAGCTGCTGTTCTGGGTCGGCGAGGACAAGATGACCTTCGGCAGCGACTACGGCATCTGGGAGCCCAAGTGGCAGATCGAGGGGCTCGTGGACTGGGACTACCCCAGTGACGAGTTCTCCGACTACCCGCGGCTGGGCACCGCGGGCAAGAAGAAGATCCTCGGCCTGAACGCCGCCAAGCTGTACGACATCGACGTCCCGGCCGAGTGCCAGCTGCCGGCCGAGGCCGGCACCCCCGCCGCGCAGGACGACGCACAGCTGGTCAGCGAAGCGTGAGGAGCCAGGGATGACGCCCGGACTACAGGGGGGGTCCGGGGGGCCCGCCCCCCGGTCTGGGGGTCCGGAGGTTGTCCCCCGGGCGAGGCCACGGTCTGAAGCGCTGCTTGCAGCGCTTCAGACCGTCCGGGACCCGGAGCTGGACGAGCCCATCACCGCGCTCGGGTTCGTCGCCGGCTGCGACATCACCGCCGGCGGCGACGCGCTGGTCCGGCTGCGGCTGCCCACCTACTTCTGCGCGCCCAACTTCG
>JBOHCO010000669.1:0-6619 GCA_050698895.1 Streptosporangiaceae bacterium | reverse complement strand
TCCCTGGACCGCTGGCTGGACATGGCCGACGGCAAGCTCAAGGGCGGCCAGATCCCGTGCGTCCTCAACGGCGGCAACGACGACATCTGGGAGATCGACGACATCATCGAGCAGTCGCCGTGCGTGAGCTTCGGCGAGGGCAAGGTGCTGGACCTGGACGGCTTCCAGCTCATCTCCATGGGCTGGACCAACCCGACGCCGTGGGACACCTTCCGGGAGGCGCCCGAGCCCGAGCTCGCGGCCAAGATCGAGGCCGTCGTGGGCCAGGCCCCGGACATGAAGCGCACGATCTTCAACTTCCACGCCCCGCCCTACGGGACGGGCCTGGACGAGGCGCCGGAGCTGGACTCCACCCTGCGCCCGACGCACGGCGGCGCCGTGATGAAGCCGGTCGGCTCCACCGCGGTCCGGGAGGCCATCCTCGCGCATCAGCCGCTGCTGTCGGTGCATGGCCACATCCACGAGAGCCGGGGGGTCAAGCGGATGGGCCGGACGCTCGCTATCAACCCGGGCAGCGTCTACGGCGACGGCGTGCTCCAGGGCGCGGTCATCGACCTGGACGCCAAGAAGGGCAAGGTCTCCAGGTACATCCTCGTGAACGGGTAGCCCCGCCTGGCCTGAGCCGGGCAGCACAGCGGACGAGAGCCGGCCTCGCTGATGTGGCCGTGATCTCGGCGAACGGGGGAGCACCCCAATCGGCGGGCAGGGGCCCCTGGCCGCCATGAGCTGAGAGGCAAAGGACGGGATGGCTACTGAATCTATCGGAGAGACCCCGACTCTCTTCCTCAGAAAGGCCACTGGTCTGGTCCGCGGCTGGTCAGTCCGCGACACGATCATCTACGCCTGCATGGCCACGAACTTCGTGACGCTCGGCATCTACGAGTTCACGTTCGCCGGGCCGGCCTTCCCGACGGGCCAGCTGATCACCTCGATCGTCATCTCCGGCGTCTGGGTGTCGTTCCTGGTTATCGCCTACGCCGGCCTGATCGTCACGATCCCGCGGGCGGGCGGTGACTACGTCTGGCAGACCCGCATCCTGGGCAGCGGCCTGGGCTTCGTGATGGCGGCCACCGGCTGGTGGTTCATCCTGTGGCTGTGGGCCCCGATCTACGGCAACATCCTGGCCGTCCAGTTCTTCGAGCCGCTGTGGGCCACGCTCAAGTGGACCTGGCCGAACGGCGGCGCCCTGTGGTTCGGGACCTCGACCGGGACCTTCGTGGTCACGGTCATCACGATCGCCATCGCGGGCGTCCTCGTCTCGCTCGGCATGGCCGGCTACGCGCGGATCCAGAAGTGGGCCTTCTACGGCGGCCTGGTCGGCTTCGGGATCATCATCGTGCTCCTGCTGGTCAACAGCCACGCCAGCTTCGTCAGCTCGTTCAACCTGGAGATGCACAAGCTGTTCGGGGTGAACAACGCCTACCACGCGACCAACGCGGTCGCGGCCAAGGACGGGTACACCGCGCCCAAGCTCGGCTTCGGCCCGCTCGGCCCGACCATGCTGCTGGTGCCCGCGATGATGTTCTTCCTCCTGTGGCCCAACTGGGGCGCCACGCTGTACGGCGAGATCCGCGGGGCGAGCGACTTCAAGCGCGTGTTCACCGGCATGTTCACCGGCCTGTGGATCACCGTCGCGCTGTCGGTCGCGTTCCTGCTGCTGGCGGCCAAGACCTTCGGCTGGGCCTTCTACCAGAACGCCAATGCGGCCGACTACAACACCCTGGTCCACCCGGCGCCGCTGCCGATCTGGCCCTATCCGGTGATGTTCGCGGGCTGGCTGGTCCACAACACCGCGTTCCAGGTCATCCTGATCCTCATCATGAGCCTGTGGTTCTTCGGCTGGGTGGGCACGCTGTTCCTGTCCTCCACCCGGGTGATCTTCGCCGCCGCGTTCGACCGGGTCCTGCCGGACCGGGCCGCCGAGGTGTCGGAGAAGCGCAAGGTGCCGGTGTACTCGCTGATCCTGATGCTGCTGCCCGCGGTCGGCCTGGGCGCGCTGTACTCCTACAACAGCACGTTCCACTCCTACACGCTGGACGCGACGCTGGTCATCGCGGTGACCTACCTGTTCAGCGCGATCGCCGTGGTGATCCTGCCCTGGCGCAAGCCCGACCTGTGGCGCGCGTCGCCGGCCAGCCGGATCAAGGTGCTCGGCGTCCAGCTGGTGCCGCTGGCGGGCTGGGTCACGATCGCGCTGCTGGTGTTCAACCTGTACGAGTGGCTGACCAACGACAACTACTTCGTCAACAACGCGGACTCGCTGATCTACATGGCCGCGATGTACGTGCTGGCCATCGTGGTCTTCGTGTCCGCCTGGCTGATCCGCCGGCGCCAGGGCATCGACCTCGGCCTGATCAACAAGGAGATCCCGGTCGAGTAGCCGGCCTTGCTTGCCGGACGAGCGATAGACGCCAGGACCCGTGCGAGCGATCGCACGGGTCCTGGCCGGTCCTCCAGCAGAAAGCAGGGGCATGAACAACATCTCCGGCCGGGCCAGCGCCGTCATCATCGGCGCCGGCATCGTCGGCAACAGCCTGGCCTTCCACCTGGCCCGGCTGGGCTGGACCGACCTGGTGCTGGTCGACAAGGGCCCGATGCCCAACCCCGGCGGCTCCACCGGCCACGCGTCCAACTTCATCTTCCCCATCGAGTACTCGAAGATGATGATGGAGCTGACCAGGGACAGCACCGAGCAGTACCAGGAGCTGGGCGTCTTCACCGAGAGCGGGGGCATCGAGGTCGCCCGCACCCCGGAGCGGATGACCGAGCTGCGCCGGCGCTGCACGCAGGCCAGGGCCTGGGGCATCCCGGCCCGGATGGTCAGCCCGGCCGAGGTCGGCAAGCTGGTGCCCTACCTGGACGAGTCGGTGATCCTGGGCGGGGCCCACTTCCCGACCGTCGGCGTGGTCGACTCGCTGCGGGCCGGCACGCTGATGCGCGAGCGGGCCCAGCAGCTCGGCGCGCTGCGGGTGCTGGCCGGGGCCGAGATCCTGGGCATCGACTCCGATGCCGACGGCCGGGTCAGCGGGGTGCGCACCAGCCAGGGTGACATCGCCACCGACGTGGTCGCGATCTGCTGCGGGGTGTGGAGCCCGCGGGTGGCCGAGATGGCCGGGGCCCGGATCCCGCTCACCCCGATCGTGCACCAGATGATCAGCGTGGGGCCGATCCCGCTGTTCGCCGACACCGCGGGCGAGATCGAGTACCCGATCGTCCGGGACGTGGACACCAACATGTACGAGCGCCAGCACGGCGGCGACATGGAGGTGGGCTCCTACGCGCACCGGCCGATCATCGTGGCCCCGGGTGACATCCCGGCCATCGAGGAGGCGGTGCTGTCGCCGACCGAGATGCCGTTCACCTCCGGCGACTTCGACCCGCAGCTGATGCAGGCCCTGGAGCTGATGCCGGACCTGCTCGGCGACGAGCGGGTCGGGATCCGCTACGCCATCAACGGGCTGATCTCGATGACGCCGGACGGGCACCCGGTGCTGGGCGAGACGCCCGAGGTGCCGGGCCTGTGGTCGGTGGCGGCGTCGTGGATCAAGGAGGGCCCCGGCATCGGCCGCGCGGTGGCCGAGTGGATGAGCGGCACCACCCCGGAGATCGACATTCACGAGGCGGACATCGCCCGGTTCTACGGCCACCAGCGCACCACCGCGCACGTGGTGGCCCGGGCCCGAGAGGGCTTCAACAAGATGTACGGCATCGTGCACCCCGCCGAGCAGTGGGAGTCCGGCCGGCCGCTGCGGCTCAGCCCGGTCTACGACCGGGAGCGCGAGCTGGGCGCGGTGTTCATCGAGACCGCGGGCTGGGAGCGGCCCAACTGGTACGGCTCGAACTCCGATCTGCTGGAGCGGTACGCCGGGCGGCTGATGGAGCGCACCGGCGAGTGGGAGTCGCGCTGGTGGTCGCCGATCATCAACGCCGAGCACCTGGCCCTGCGCGACGCCGCCGGCCTGGTCGACCTGTCGGCCTTCGCGGTGCTCGACATCACCGGGCCCGGCGCGCTGGACGCCGTGCAGTCGGTGGCGGTGGCCCAGCTCGACGTCGCGCCGGGCCGGGTCGTCTACACCTCGCTGCTGAACGAGGCCGGCGGCTTCGTCGGCGACCTGACCGTCATGCGGCTGGGCCCGCGGCACTTCCGGGTGGTGACCGGCGGGGCCACCGGCATGTCCGACCTGAAGTGGTTCGCCGACCACCGGCCGGACGGCGCCGCGGTCACCGACGTGACCTCGGCCTGGACCACGCTGGGCGTGTGGGGCCCGCGGGCCAGGGACATCCTGCAGTCGGTCACCACCGCCGACGTCTCCAACGACGGCTTCAAGTTCGGCACCTGCCGGGAGATCGAGCTGGGCGGGGCGACCGTGCTGGCCTCGCGCATCTCCTACGTGGGCGAGCTGGGCTGGGAGCTGTACGCGCCCATCGAGCTGGGCGCCCGGGTGTGGGACACGCTGTGGGAGGCGGGCCGCCCCGCCGGGCTGGTCGCGGTGGGCATCGGCGTCTACGGCACCACCGGCCGGCTGGAGAAGGGCTACCGCGCCTACGGCGCGGAGCTGGAGGGCGACTACACGCTGGTCGAGGCGGGCATGACCCGGCCGCGGGTGAAGGCCCAGGACTTCGTGGGCAAGCAGGCCTACCTGGCCCAGCGCGAGGCCCCGCCCGCGGCGGTGCTGTGCACGCTGACCGTGGACGACCACGCCAGCGCCTCGGGCGAGCTGCGGTACATGCTCGGCGGCGAGCCGGTCCTGACTCGCGACGGCGAGGCGCTGATCGACGCCAGGGGCCGGCGGTCCTACGTGACCAGCGCGGGCTCGGGCCCGTCGGTGGGCCGGCACCTGCTGCTGGCCTACCTGCCGCCCGAGCGGGCCGTGGCGGGCACCAGGCTCGCGGTGGAGTACCTGGGCGAGCGGTACCCGGTGACGGTGGCGGTGGCCGGCTCGACGCCGCTGTTCGACCCGGCCAACGAGCGGGTCCGGGCCTGACGTGGCGATGGACATCCTGGTCTGCGTCAAGCGCGTCCCCATGGTCGGCGGCCGGGTCGTGGTCACCGCCGACGGCCAGGACGTGGACACCCGGATGTCGGGGTTCACGGTCAGCCCGCACGAGGAGTGCGCCGTCGAGGAGGCGGTGCAGATCGTAGAGCGGGAGGGCGGCCGGGTCACCGTGCTCACGCTCGGGCCGCCCGAGGCCGCCGACCAGCTCCGCGACATGCTGGCCCTCGGCGCCCAGCAGGCGATGCTGCTGGAGACCGACGGCCGGGAGTGGGGGCCGGTGGCCACCGCGGCGGCGATCGCGGACGCGGTCCGCGAGCTGCCCTGCGACCTGCTGCTGTTCGGCAACGAGGCCGCCGACACCGGCGGCTATCAGGTGGGCATCCGGGTCGCGCACGCGCTGGGCCGGCCGGTGGCGACCGGGATCAAGCAGCTGACCCGCACCGACGGCGGGTTCCAGGCCAGCCGGGAGTACCGGGGCGTGCGGGAGACCTACGACCTGCCGCTGCCCGCCGTGGTCAGCGTCAAGGAGGGCATCAACCTGCCCCGGTATCCCTCGCTGCCGGGACGGCTGCGGGCCAGGCGGGCGGCCATCGAGGTCAGCCGGCCCGCCTGGCCGCCCGCCGGGGGACTGCGCAAGCGAGGCCTGCGCGTGCCGGCGCAGGCGCGCAAGCGCGCGGAGGTGCTCGGCGCCGGGGTGGACGCGGTCCCGGCCCTGGTCGCGTTGCTGGACGAGCTCGGAGTGCTGTCATGAGCGTGCTGGTCCTGGCCGAGCTGGACGGCGAGGAGGTCGCCGACGTCTCGCTGCGCGCGCTGACGCTGGCCAGGGACCTTACCGGGGACCTGGCCGGGGACTCCGGCGAGAAGCTGGCCGCGGCGGTGTTCACCGGCGACGGCGAGCTGCCCGGCCCGGCGGCGGACCAGCTCGCCGCTTACGGGGTTGCCGACGTCTACGCGGTGGACCTGCCGGGGTACGCGCCCGCGGCCTGGGCCCGGGCGCTGGCGGTGCTGTCCGAGCCCGGGCGGGACCGGGCCGGCCCGGTGACGGCCGTGCTGGCGGCGGCGACCGACCGGGGCAGCGAGGTGCTGGCCCACCTGGGCGCGATCACCGGTGAGCCGGTGGCAGCCAACTGCGTCAGCGTCACGCCGGCCGGGACCGGCCGGTGGGAGCTGGTCCGGCAGCGCTGGGCGGGCAGCCTGCTCGAGGACGCCGAGCTGGAGGCGGCGCTGGCCCTGCTGACCGTGGCCGCCGACGCCGTGCCGGCCCGGCTCGGCACCGAAACGGCGGCCAGCACGGTCCATGTGTTGCGGCCCGATATCCCGGCCGGGGACCTGCGGGTGCGCGCGGTGGAATCGGCGGAGCGGGGCGGCGGGGTGTCGCTGGCCACGGCCAGGGTGGTGGTCGGCGGCGGCCGCGGGGTCGGCGGCCCGGACGGGTTCGCGCCGCTGGAGGAGCTGGCTGGCCTGCTCGGCGGCGCGCTCGGGGTGTCGCGGGTGGTGACCAGCCAGGGCTGGCGGCCGCACCGGCAGCAGGTCGGCCAGACCGGCACGAAGATCTCGCCGGAGCTGTACCTGGCCTGCGGGATCAGCGGCGCCATCCAGCACATGGCGGGCTGCCTGAGCGC
>JBOHCO010000668.1:0-2882 GCA_050698895.1 Streptosporangiaceae bacterium | reverse complement strand
GCGCCGCGCTCCGCCGCGCCTCAAGCTGCGCCGCGCTCCGCCGCGCCGCGCTCCGCGCCGCCTGCCGCTACGGGCGGCGAGACCACGGGGACGGTGACGCTGATCGGCGCGGGCCTGGGCGGACCCGACCTTATTACCGTGCGCGGCTGGCGCGCGCTCCACGCCGCCGACGTGGTCGTCGCCGACCGGCTCGCCGATCCCGGCCTGATCCGCGAACTGCGGCCCGGCGTGCTGCTCGTCGACGCCGGCAAGGCCCCCGGGGCCCAGCAGCTCAGCCAGGACCAGATCAACCGCCTGCTGGTCGAGCACGCCGAGGCCGGTCGGCGCGTGGCCCGGCTGAAGGGCGGTGATCCGTTCGTGTTCGGCCGGGGCGGCGAGGAGGCTGTCGCGTGCGCGGCCGCCGACATCCCCTGCATGGTCATCCCCGGCCTGTCCAGCGCGACCGCCGGGCCGGCACTGGCCGGGATCCCGCTCACCCACCGCGAGCTCGGCCAGTCGTTCTGCGTTGTCTCCGGGCACCTCCCGCCCGAGCACCCGGACAGCCGGGTGAACTGGGCCGCGCTGGCCGCCGGGCCGGACACCCTGGTCCTGCTGATGGCCGTCCGCAACCTGCGGGCCATCGCAGCCCACCTGATCGCTTGCGGCCGGGCGCAGGCCACTCCGGCCGCCTGCGTCGAGCGGGCCGGCACGGCCCGGCAGCGGGTGCACCGCGGCACGCTGGCCGAGCTGGCCCACCCGGACAAGGCGCCTGAGATCAGCAACCCGGCGGTCATCGTCATCGGCCCGACCGCGGGCGATCTCGGCATTAGCCACCCGGCGTAGGGGCCTTCACAACCGGGCTATCCCCGGCTAGGTGCGGGCGGTGGCCGAAGCCGACGCCGGGGCCGAGCTCACCTCAGGCTCGGCGGCCCGCGCGAGCGGCTCGTGGATCACCTCGGGCGCCATCACATCCGGCACCGTCACCTCCGGTGCGGCTGCGAGCCTGGCCCGGCGGATCAGCCAGACCGCGAAGATGATCAGTACCGCGGCGCCGTAGCCGAGGACGGCCGCGTCGGCCAGCCGGACGTGCGGCAACGGGTGGGTGGGCGTGAAGTACCTGGCCGCAGCCAGCGCCAGCCACTCGGCCCGGCCGTCCAGCGCGACCAGGGCGACGAGAATCATCGAGTACCACAGCAGCGACGGTGTGGCCACGGCCAGTGCCGCGCCGGTCATCACCAGCGCGCCGCGCCAGGGCCGGTCGGGGTCGCCGCGGCGCAGCACGGCCAGGCCGACCATGGCCAGCACGGCCACCGCGGCCACAGTGGCCCACTTGCCGGGTACGAGCAGCCCGAGCAGCTGGAAGCGGTGGCCGTTGGTGTAGCCGTCGGAGGCCAGGTACTCGGGCAGGAAGCCGATCACCCGATGGCCCACGGCCAGCAGGTGCGGCAGGTACACCACGCCGGTGGCCCCGGCGGCGGCCGCGATCACCGTCACCGGCCGCCGGCGCAGCACGGCGGGCCCGGCCAGGATCGGGGTGATCTTGGTGGCGATGGCCAGGCCGAGCAGCAGGCCGCCGCTCGCCGTGCGGAGCCGGCCGCCCGGCCGGGCCAGGGTCAGCAAGGCGGCCACGGTCAGGAAGGCGGCCAGCACGTCGATGTGCGCGCCGTTGCCGGCCTGAAGTCCGACGACCGGGCACCAGGCCCAGAGCACGGCCAGCCGCGGGTCGCGACCCAGCCGCCGCAGCCCGCCGACCAGCAGGAAGCTGGTGGCAATGGCGCACAGCGCCCCAGCAGCCTGGATCGGCAACGAGCCGGCGTTGGCCGGCGACAACTCGTCCACAGCGGTGAAGTAGGCCTCGGCTACGGGCGGGTAGATGGTGTGCACGCTGGGCAGGTTGATCCGCGTGCATCCGGGTGCGAGGGCGGACGGAGGGCGGCCCGGGGGCGGCGCAGCGACCTGGCTCAGCCGGGAGGTGGGCCCGTTGTAGCCCACGCAGTACTGGCCGTCGCGCGGCCACAGGTACTCCTCGCGCAGGCTGACTAGCTGGCGCGCGCCCGGCGCGTAGCGGTAGGGGTCGATGCCCGCCGCCTGCACCCGGCCGTCCCAGATGTAGCGATACAGGTCGGTGCTGCCCAGCGACGGGCCGGCCAGGGCGGCGAGCTGGATCGCGATGCCGCCCAACAGGATCAGCGGGACCGCGCGCCGGGCGCGGACCCGCAGCACAAGCCAGGCGCCGACCCCGAACACCGGCCACAGCCCCACGTTCAGGGCCAGCGGCTGGAACGGGGCTAGGCCGGCGTAGTGACGGACGCTGAGCAGGATGATGGCCGCCAGCGCCGCCGCGGCCAGCGCCGCCCCAGTGACCCGAATCCGTTCCCTCACCGGACGAACGCTGCCAGTCGCCCCGGCCGAGGGACACCGGCTCGACGGTCCCGTAAGCAATCGTTAATACGGGACTCCCCGCCTGACCTGCCAGGACTCCATCTCTTTGGCGTGCTCAGCGACCGCATTTTTATCTCGTTGCCCACAGCCTCCGGACTGCGTACCATTGGTTTCATGAATACGTCGTCATACAGCACCAGGCGAAAGAGCGCGTACGCCACGCGGTCTTTCCAGCCTGGGATGATCCTGTGCGCGGAGGCTTCCGGATAAGAGGGACAGCAGCCGGAAGCCGCTCGCAGGGAATGGTCCCGGTGGGCGGTTTTTTGTTTGGCCAACAGGTATAGACGGGTGTAGCGGACGGTTACGCCGCCGGTCTCCAAAGCCGGTAGAGAGGGTTCAATTCCTTCCACCCGTGCGGAGCACCACCCTGCGGGGTGAACGTGCCTGCAACATGACATCTCAACAGCGTGAGCACCATAAGTCCCGGCCGGGCGCCATCCCGGCCGGGCGGCGGGGATGAG
>JBOHCO010000667.1:0-2719 GCA_050698895.1 Streptosporangiaceae bacterium | reverse complement strand
GGTCAGGTCGGCCCGCCGCAGGCGGGCCGAGCGCAGGTCGGCGCCGATGAGCACCGTCCCGCGCAGGCTGGCGCCGGTCAGGTCGGCGCCGCCCAGCCGGGCCCCGGCCAGGTCGGCGCCCGCGTGATCCGCGCCCCCGACGCCGGCCCTAGCCAGCTCGCTGGCCCGGCGGAGCAGCGCGCTGGCCTGCTGCCAGGGCCGGCCCGGGTCCAGGATCAGCAGGGCCGGCGCCTCGAGCCGGGTCAGCGCGCCGATCTCCCGCCGGGCCTGGCGCAACTCGGCCTGCACGGGTCCCGCCTCCGGCAGTGACAGCGCGGCGGCCAGGTGCCAGAGCAGTTCGTGGAGCTGGCGCATGACCGGGAACACGGCGTGCATCTGGCCCGCGGTGGCCGGGTCGGCCCAGTCCTGGCCGCCGAAGGTCACCTGGCTGACCTGCTGGCCCGCGCCGAGGCAGTCGTACACGGCGCAGCCGCGGAAGCCCCGTTCGCGCAGGTCAGTGTGGATGCCGCAGCGGAAGTCCCCGCCCAGGTGGCGGCAGGGCTGGCCGGCGGGCTTGTCGATGGCGAAGTCGGCCGAGCGGGAGAAGGCCGGGACGACGCAGCACAGCCCGGCGCACCGCGCGCAGTCAGCCCGCAGCTCGGCCGGCTCAGCCGACTCGGTCAGCTCGTCCGGCTCGCTCGGCTCGCTCATAGGGTGAGGGTATGCCGCCCGACCCGCGCACTGACCTGGCCGACCATCCCGACCGGCGGCGCTGGAACGCCCGGTACGCCGCGCGCGAGGCCACGTTCACGCCGCATCCGCTGGCCGTGGCCGCGCTGGCCCTGCCGCTGCCCGACCGGCCGGTGCTGGAGCTGGCCAGTGGTCCGTCCGGCAGCGCACTCCTGGCCGCCGAGCTGGGCCGGCGGGTGACCGCGGTGGACGTGTCCGACGTCGGGCTGGACCAGCTGGCTGACGAGGCCCGCCGCCGCGGGCTCGGTACGGTGCTCACCGTCGTCCAGGCCGACGTGACGACCTGGCGGCCCGCGCCAGCCTGTTATGGATTGGTGTTGTGCATCGGTTTCTGGGACGAGGCCGCGTTCCGGTCGGCCGTCGCCGCGGTGGCGCCCGGCGGGGTGCTGGCCTGGGAGGGGCTGACGGCGCAGGCCCGCGACCGGCGGCCGGACCTGCCCGCGGCGTGGTGCCTGGGCCCGGCTGAGCCGGCGGCGCTGCTCCCGGCCAGCTTCGCGGTGCTGGAGCAGGAGGACCTGCCCGGCCACGGCGGCCTGCCGCGACGGAGGATGCTGGCCAGGAACAGCGCCGGATCTAGCCGGGCGAAGGGCCTAGGCGGCGAGCCGGGAGTAGTGGCTGGCGTCGCCCTTGCGGACCACGCTGGTGTCACCGCTGATGCCGATGGGGACGTCGCCCGCGACCGTGATGCGGTGCAGCAGGCGCGGCTGGTCGTCGTAGTCGGCCACGGCGTAGTGCTGGGTGGCGCGGTTGTCCCAGATCGCGATGTCGCCGTCGCGCCAGGTCCAGCGGACGGTGTTCTCCAGCCTGGTGATGTGCCGCTGGAGCAGCGTGAACAGGTCGTGAGAGTCGGCGCTGCTGAGCCCCGCGAACGACCGGACGAAGTGACCGAGCAGCAGCGACGGCTCGCCGGTGTCGGGATGGATGCGGACGACGGGGTGCTCGGTCTCGAACTCCAGGTGCGCGAACTCCTGGCGGTAGGCTTCCTCCTTGACGTCGATGCCGCCGAGCTGCGGACGCTGCGCGGCGTAGTCGTACAGGTTGCTGTGCACCGCGCGCAGGCCGGCGACCAGGGCCTGGAGGCTGGGGTGCAGGCGGCGGTAGGCGTGCACGGTGTTGGCCCACACGGTGGTCCCGCCGTAGGGCGGCAGCGTGATGGCGCGCAGGA
Organism: Streptosporangiaceae bacterium; assembly: GCA_050698895.1. Classification (GTDB taxonomy): domain Bacteria; phylum Actinomycetota; class Actinomycetes; order Streptosporangiales; family Streptosporangiaceae; genus DASUBV01. The sequence continues at coordinate 825 of JBOHCO010000667.1, read as the reverse complement.
TGCTGATGGCCGGGACGCGGTCCACGAAGGTCACGTCGGTGTGCCAGCTGTTGGCCTTGCCCTGCTCGGAGTCGATCGGCAGCACGGCCCGGCCATCGCCCGCAACGGTCGGGTGCGGCTTGGTCAGCGGGCCGAGCAACTCGCCGAAGGCGCGCTGGTCGGCGTCGGTGGCGTGGTGCTGATCACGCAGGAACACCACCTTGTGGCGCAGCAGCGCGGCGCGCAGCTCGGCCATCGCGGCGGGCTCGACGTCGCCGCCGACCCGGATGCCGCCGATGACGGCGCCGATGGCGCCGCTGACCTGGGTCACGTCGATGTGCCGGAAGCTGGCTGGCGCGGCCGGGCCGGGAATGGTCCCGGCGGTGCTGAGGGCCGGGTGGTCCTGGACCTGGGTCATGCGAGGGCACCTTTCGAGGTCTGGGCTGGTCTGGGCTGTCCCTTCGCTAGCCAACCTCCGTCAGGCCAGGCTAAAAGTCAAGTATTACTACCGACTTAATATAAAATAGGACTGAGGCGCTGAGGCTTGGGGCGCTGGGCCGCGGCCGGGCGGGCTGAACCGGGTGGGCTCAACGAGTGGGCCAGGGGGTTGCGGGGGCGGGGCGGGGCGGGGCGGGGTAAAGCGGTTGGGTCGCGGGCCGGGCGCGGCTAAGGTCGCGGGGTGATCTCCTCATCAGCGGTTGCCGCGGTCGAGGCCGCCTTGCGGGCGGCGGGCGTCGAGCCCGAGCTGCGGACGTTCTCCGAGTCGGTGCCCACGGCGGCCGCGGCCGCCCTGGTGCTGGGCTGCGAGGTGGGCGCCATCGCCAACAGCCTGATCTTCGCCCAGGC
>JBOHCO010000666.1:0-4650 GCA_050698895.1 Streptosporangiaceae bacterium | reverse complement strand
ATGAGGGTCCTGGTTGCGGGCGACCGTGGCTACATCGGAGCCGTGCTCGTGCCGTTCCTGCGGGCCGCCGGGCATCAGGCCGACGGGCTGGACGTCGGCCTGTACGACGGGTGCGACCTGGGCCCCGCGCCCGAGGACCTGACCGGCCCGCCCGAGGACATGCGGGACACCCAGGCCGGCCGGCTGTCCGGCTACGACGCGGTGATCTGCCTGGCGGCCCTGTCCAACGACCCGCTGGGGGACCTGAACCGGGATGCGACGTTCTCGGTGAACCTGGACGGCACCCTGAACCTGGCCCGCGCGGCCAGGCAGGCCGGCGTGCCCCGCTTCCTGTTCTCCTCCTCGTGCAGCCTGTACGGCGCGGCCGGATCGGCCGGGGTGGCCGAGGACGGGGACATGCTCCCGGTCACGCCCTACGGGGAGACCAAGGTCGTGGCCGAGCGCGAGCTGGCCCTGCTGGCCGACGACTCCTTCAGCCCGGCCTACCTGCGCAACGCGACCGCCTACGGCGTCTCGCCGCGGCTGCGCCTGGACATCGTGGCCAACAACCTCACCGCGGTCGCGATGACCACGGGCGAGGTCAAGATGCAGAGCGACGGGTCGCCGTGGCGGCCGATGGTGCACATCGAGGACATCAGCCGCGCGTTCCTGGCCATGCTCGAGGCGCCCCGCGAGCTGATCCACAACGAGGCCTTCAACGTCGGCCGCACCGAGGACAACGTCCAGATCCGGGAGATCGCGGAGATGGTCCGCGAGGCGGTGCCCGGCTCCAAGGTGTCGTTCGCCGAGGGCGCCGGGCCGGACATCCGCGACTACCGGGTCGACTTCTCCAAGCTGCACACCACCTTCCCGGACCTGAAGATGCGCTGGAGCGTCCGCGAGGGGATCGACGAGCTGGCCGCTGCGTACGCCCGGTGCGGCCTGACCTATGAGGACTTCGTGTCCTCGCGCTACGTGCGGCTGCGGCGGATCCGCGAGCTGCTGTCGGTCGGGCTAGTGGATGAGATGCTGCGCCGCCAGACGAACGAGCGGTTCGGCTGACCCTCTTCTGCTCACCCCGTGCTCACTTAGCTGATCACCCCGTTGCTCACCCAGCTGATCACTCGGCTCGTTGGCCCCACAAGCCTTCCCGCGCAACGTGCATAACAGCAGCCTCAGTGACCTCGCGGATTCTTGGCTTCCCGTGGCCCGGTGAATATGGCTACCGACATTCTGAGACGCTATTGTCGGAAAAATGATGCTATTGCGTTTGAGTAGCCTGAAACGCGGCTACGAGCAGTAGTGAAGATCGCGCCGTGCCGCTGGGACTTGAGGGAGGCTCGCACGAGATGAGCGCCAGATCGTTGTCCCAGCGGGTGCGCCAGGCCTATTCCTGGGGTCAGGGCCGGCCCGGAGCCGTGGGCACGGGCATCGGGATAGTCCTGGGACTGAGCACGGTCGCCTTCTCCGCCACCAACATGATAAGCGCCCAGCAGGCCATTGCCATGGCCGTGCCCGCCATTGTGGCCATGACTGGCGGCCTGATCCGCATGCTGGTGCTCGACGCCTGGACCGCGTGGCGGCGGGGGTTCGAGCAAGGCTGTCAGGCTGCCCTGGCTTCCAGTCGGCCCGGCTTGAGCACCGACGCCTCCGAATCCGACCTCAGCGGCCTGGCCGACACCGGCCGGCTGGCGCGACGGCTGGCCAGCCCCAGATGGCCACCAGGGGCCATTGGCTGACCGTGCTGCGCTGACCGTGCCGCCCTGGGCAGTGATCTCCGGGACCGGCCATCGCGCCGCGGCTCAGGAACCCGCGCGGCCGCCCGCCTGCACGTTATCGGCGCCGCTGGCGGGCATGACCGTCCGCCGGGTGTTGATGTCCTCGACTCCGAGCAGGGCGAGGACCTCCGCGAGGCTCGCCCCGGTGGCCTGGGCGATGCGCCCAACCGACGAGACGGTTGTGGGCTCGCGGGGCAGGCCCTCGGCGGCGATGAACTCGTGTATGGCGCCTTCGTCGTGCCCGAGCTGCCGCATGCGGACATAGACCCAGCTGGCGATGCGCTCGCCGGGCGTGGGTGCGGCGTGCTCAGCATCAGCGGCGGGCGCGGGCGGGCGCAGGGGGACCCCAGCCGAAACTAGGGGTTCCGGCTCCCGGCCTTCCAGCACGGAAGCAAAGCTGCCCGGCGCCCACCGGTACATGGCTTCGGCGGTGGCGACAGTGGACTCCGGGTAGGAGTCGCGTTCGCCATTCTCCAGGCGGCTGATCGTCTTGATGGACAGCTTTCCGCCGCCCTCGTCACGGGTGAAACGGCCGCGCTGACGGAATCCGTAGCCCAGTTCCGTCCGGCGTCGCTCCAGTGCGAGACCCAGCCGCCTCCATGCTTCAGGAGGATATCTGTCCATCGAAGTCCAGTCTGCGTGGAGACAGGCGTGCAATGTTGCCGGACATAGTTTGCCACGTCAAGGCGGCGAGGTCACTCAGCGGCGACCCGTGGCGCGTCGGCGCGTCGGCCGTCCCGTGCCGCGGGCGATCTGGGCGCCGGCGTATCGCCTGCCGATCGCGCCCAGGGCCGGGCGTCAGGCGAGAGAGGGCCGTCTACCTGCGCAATCGCCTGGCTCAGCGAGCCTCGCGAGCCCGGTGGCACGAGACCGGCGGTTGGCTCGCGGCGGGGTTCCGGGCCCGATGACGGCCTGCGCGACAGCCACCGGAAGGGCGAGCGAGTCGCCGGATCGATCGTCATTCCCCATTGCCGCGCATATCGATTCGGGCCGTGAGCTGGGCCTTAGAGTCCATCAGTGTTCATTTATGGCTTGCCTCCGTGTCCGCGTGACCTTATCTTTGTGCGCATGAGCGCGACACAAACGGTCATGGCCGCCGCCACAAGCCCCGGAGGGCAGGCGCGCGGAAAACTCCGCCAGAACGGGGCAGCCATCCGTAGCCTCCGCGAAAAGGACGGCTGGCACCAGCCGGACTTCGCCCGAGAGGTCGGGATGAGTCAGTCGGCGCTGTCCAATATCGAGCGGGAGAAGCGAAGCGCCAGGCCCGCCACTATCCACCGGATCGCTCGCGTATTGCGCGTTCCCGTAGCCGCCATCACCCGAGAGTCGGACGGCCTGGACGGGCTGGCCGCCTGGCGCTGATCAGATCACCCATCAACAAAGGAGAACCCCCTGTGAATCCCAGTCAGCCCTCGCCCTCCAATCTGCTGCTGACCCCGGCTGAGGTGGCCGCAGCGTTCCGTGTTGACCCGAAGACCGTCACCCGGTGGGCGAAAGCCGGCAAGCTGAGCTCCATTCGCACCCTGGGCGGACACCGCCGGTACCTGGAGGCGGAGGTCATGGCGATCATCTCCGGCGGCCCGGGCAGTTCCTTGTGGCCCGCCGTTTATAAGCGGGGGTGAGCGTCACCGGCCGCACTCGGCCATGGCCATCGTGGTAACCCGCCGGACATAGAGCACTTACGTCAACCAGGCGGGTTGCCCGGCCGCATTCCCGATCCATTGAGATGACGCGTTACGTCGCCAGGCAGATGGGGGCCGAGCTGATGTCATTCACGCTACTGACCGATCTCCCCCTTCGGGAATCCAGGTATCAACCGCGGCACAGCTCGTCACGCCGGGCGCATGCGGTTTCTGGCCGGCTTGCCCAGGCTGTGCACACCGCATTATCGCGCAGCCGGGCAGGCCGGCCGGAATCGCCGCGGCGGCCCGGCCGCTTCCTGGCGCTCAGCCGGAAGGCTGCGTCCAGTTGCCCGTTCCAGGAAGTGTCCGCCGTGCTTGGCTCACTGCGCTGCCCGTGTCCTTGCGGCCGTGTCGCGCAAGCAATGCCAGGGGCTGGAAATTCCGCATTCCGGTGAGCCCCGAAAGCTAGGTCTGCGACTTTAAGATAGGAGGTACTGAAGATGCGTTCCCAGGTCAAGGCGCTGATTACCGTGCCAGGCCCGACTGCTCACGATCATGCCTGCCAGGCAGGCGGGTACCCTCCCTCTCCGAGCGAGGCCGATCAGGCCGAAGTCCTGCGGCTGCGGGAACGCTTCCGAGGCCACCACATCTTCTATGTTGTCTCCGCGGATCGCGGAGTCCGGTACATGGCCTACGGGGCGGCGGCCGGCGCGCGACCGCACACGATCATCACCGGCGACCTGGCCGAACTGCGACACGAGCTAGAGCAGGCGGGCGCGGCGCACCTGGGACCCGGGCGGGAGGGTCAGTTCGGCTGGCGGCCCGTCACGTAAGGTGCCTCCAGGCCCAAGGCTAAGGAGGCACGTGACTCGCTTCACGGATACTCGCTTCACCGATACTCGCTTCACCGATATCAGCGCGTTCGCGTCGATCCCCCGGCTGACCTCGCTGCGCCTGTCGCCGGACGGAAGCTGGCTGGCCGTCGGTGTCCAGACCGCGGCCGGCGAGCCGCGCAAGTACGTGGCCAGCATCTGGCGGCTCGACACCGCGGCGCCCGGCCGGGCCCCGGTCCGGCTGACCAGCGGCGCCGAGGGCGAGGGCAGCCCGCGGTTCCTGGCCGACGGCTCGCTGGCGTTCGCGGCGCGGCGGCCCGCCGCGCCGGCCCGGTGTCTTATAAACAAAACCGAGCCCACCAGACAAGCGCTCAACGCGGTTTCCGTCGTGTGCGTGTAAAGGGGGGGGGGGGGGGGGGGGGGGGGGGGGGGGGGGGG
>JBOHCO010000665.1:0-1878 GCA_050698895.1 Streptosporangiaceae bacterium | reverse complement strand
GTTGTTCGCCCGGCGGGTCAGCATCGCCGCGTCGGAGCGGTCGCCCATGTCGCCGGCGAACTGCGCCAGCGCGAGGTCTTCGCTGTCGTACTCGAGCAGCGTCGACATGAACCCGTGCGGGTTGCAGCAGCCATACGCGCCGTCCTCGGGCAGGTACCCGTACTGCTGCTCAAGCGCCTCACCGGGCCGCACGTCGTTGACCGTCGTGGCCTGCGCCAGCATGTCGGCCAGCGCCTGCTTGGTATCGAAGTTGTGCGCGCCGAACGTGTAGTAGTAGGCGATGATCGACTGCATCGGGTCGCCGACCATCACGTAGTTGTTCAGGTTGTCGTAGCCCCACTGCTGCAGGAGCTTGTCCTCGCTGTAGTAGTTGACCTGGGACTGGGCCTGGTCGCCGGCGGGCCGCGGGTCGAGCATCGCCTGCAGCTCGGACAGCGAGTGGTAGATGTCCCAACCCGAGTACATGCCGTACTGGTCCTTCTGACCGGGCGCGACACTGTGAACCTTCAGGTCCGCGCCCATGAACTGGCCGTTGACGTCGCTGGTGATGTTGGGCTGCAGGAAGTCCTTGTACAGCAGGCTGTAGAACTCCTGGGTCTGGGCGTAGCTGCCGCCCGAGACCTGGATCCGGCCCAGCAGCTTGTTCCAGTCCGCCTGAGCGGCGTTCTTGACCGCGCCGAAGTTCCAGCCGGAGTTCTCGGCCTGCCAGTTCTGCTTGGCGTTGGCCGCGCTCACGTAGGAGATGCCGACCTTGGCGTCGATGACCGGGCTGGAGGTCGTGTTGAAGGTCAGGAAGACCGAGTCGGGGTCAGTCTGGCCGGACTCGGTGACGATCTGCGAGGCGGTGAACGGGTGGTTGAAGACGACGTCGAAGTAGACGGTGTACTGCTGGGTCTGGCCGTCGTTCACCGGCTCGCCGCAGAACTGGCCACTGGTGACCGAGCCCTGGATCTCGTCGTTGCCGACGATCGTGGCGCTGGTCCCGAAGTTGCCGTTCTGGCTGGCCATCAGCTTGACCAGGAAATCGGCCTGGGTCGTCTTGGGGAACGTGAACTGACCCATCGCGCTGTGCGCGGTCTCGGCGAAGTCCGAGGTGATGGTGTTGGGCAGGTTGCTCTCGGCCGAGTAGTAGCCGGCCTGCGCGACCTCGCCGGTGTTCGTGAACGAGGTCACCGACTTGGCCGGGTCGCCGCTGGGCAGGCCGCCGGTCATGGGCAGGATCGGCACGTCACCGGCCGCGCCGCAGCCCGGCCCGGAGATGTGGGTGAGGCTGTAGCCCCACAGCTGCGAGTCCCCGTAGCTGTAGCCGCCGCCGGCGTTGTTGTTGGGCATGGTGTCCGGGCTCCACTGCACTTGGCCGAACGGCACGTCGGCGCCGGGGAAGGTGTTCCCGCCGCCCGAGGTCCAGGTGCGGGTGTCCACCATCTTGGCCGGGTTCGCGACCGGCGCGGTGACCTTGGCGTGGTCCCTGGCGCCGCGCGGCAGCGCCGAGACCGGCAGCTTGGCCGGGCAGTGGGCCAGGTGACCGGATGCCGTGATGGTGCACCGGGCGGTGCGCATGTGGGTCGGCTTGCGGGTGGCGCCGGCCTTGGGCAGGTGACCGGTCCGGGGCGCGGCCGTGGCCGCGGACCCGGGCCGGGGAGTAGCCGACGCGGGAACGGCGGCCGTTAAGGTCAGGGCGGCTATGGATGCGATGCCGAGCGCCGTGGCCGCCGGCAGGCGCCAGGCGCGGTGCGGGGTGAGCTTGCCTCTCATCAGCCTTCCTCTGTCTCCGGGCGTGCAGCATCCCCCCGCACTACTGGCAGCGCCGAATGACAACGATGTCATCAGAAGGTCATCACGGTCGGTCCGCGATGTCAATGGACGTACGTATTTGCC
>JBOHCO010000664.1:0-3907 GCA_050698895.1 Streptosporangiaceae bacterium | reverse complement strand
CTAGCCGGAGCCTCACCCATCCCGCAGGAAACCTGAACAACAAGCCAGCAGCCAGGAACGATCACACAGCGCGATCAGAAACGGAACCAGTCCTCAACCGTTTCGCCTCAAAGCCGCTGGCATTGGGCCCTGCTCCAGCGACCTGGCAGTAAGGGCACGGGTGCCCGTCGAGGACGTCAGCAGTTGTTTGTCAGCGCGGTAATCCGGGATCGTCTAACGGAGCGACGCGGCCACGAGCCGATGAAAAATGCTGGATCATGGTGTTGGATATGAATGATCCAGTTCTCCCAAAATAGCCGCGCGACGTCATTACGAGGGCAAATGATCAAGATGAGGCGGACGGGGTCAGGGTGGCTGGAGCGGGTCGCGGCGGCCGGCGCGCTGGCGGCGGCCGGGCTGGTCGGCGTGCTGGCCGTGGGCCCGGCGAGCGCTGGTCCCGTGACGGCGAAGGCGGCCCCGGCGAAGGTGCCGACGTGGCGGATGCAGGCGCTGCCGGAGCCGGCCGGGACGATCCAGCAGGCCGCGCGGCGGCCGTGTCGTGCTCGTCATCCTCGGCCTGCCTCGCGATCGCCATCGACGCTTACCCGCACAGCGGCGACCTCGGCACGTTCGCTGAGACCTGGAACGGGGCGCTCTGGCGGGCGCGGGCGGTGCCCAACGGGCAGAATAATGCCAGCCTGAACGGCGTGAACTGCCGTAGCGCGCACTGGTGCATGGCGGTCGGCACCATAGAGGCCGTTCCTCCGACCGGCCATTACGTCCCGGTTGCCGATCGCTGGAACGGCAGCACCTGGGCGCAGGCCCGGCCGCCGGCCGGCGCCACCGCCGGCAGCCTGGCCGCGGTGGCGTGCCCGGGCACCAGGTCATGCACGGCGGTCGGCTCGTCCTCCAAGGGCCATAACGCCCCGCGCCCGCTGGCCGATCACTGGAACGGCTCGGCGTGGAAGACCCAGCGGGTGCCCGCGCCGGCCGGGGGCGGCAGCCAGCTGGCCGCCGTGGCCTGCCCCAGGGCTTACGCCTGCCGCGCGGTGGGCAGCGACAGCAAGGGCCTGTTCTCCGAGGTCTGGAACGGCTCGTCGTGGGTGGTCCGGCCGGTCCCGGTGCCGGCTGGCGGGTCATTCGCGGGGCTGAACGGCATCTCCTGCCCGGCGGCTGACCGCTGCGAGGCCGTCGGCACGTACGAGAAGGGCAGCACCTTCCTCCCGCTGGCCGAGGCCTGGAACGGCTCCCGCTGGCACCTGCAGGCGCCGCCCGGCGTCCCGGGCGAGCCGTCCGCCGGACTGGATGCGGTGTCGTGCATCTCGGCCACCGACTGCGAGGCGGCCGGCAGCGCCGGGGTACAGGAAGGGCCTCAGGAGGTCGGGGTGCTGGAGAAGTGGAACGGTGCCGCCTGGTCAGTGCAGAAGAAGGTCCGGCCCGCGGGTGACCTGGCGGCGCGCCTGAACGGGATCTCCTGCACGACCGGCCCGGTCTGCGAAACGGTCGGCTGGCATGAGAAGTCGGTCCCGAATTCTCACCTGCTAGCCCTGCGCTACTCCTCCTGACCGCCGTCGCCACTGCGCCAGTAGCCCGGTTTCCTGATCGTCGGTGAGGCCGATGCCGTCGGGCTTGGAGGTGGGATCGGCTTGCTCGGCGGCATGCAGCTCGGTGACGCTCTCTGGGCCAGCGGTCGCGGGGCCAGGCCAGTGGCGTAAGCCCTGGCCGGGTCGGCAGCGTTAATGTCGCTCTCGGTATCGGCCGACGGCCACAGCGGCAGGCTGGTGTCGTCCTGGCCGGCTGCCGCGAGGATCAGCCCTCAGCGGGGATGGGCGGTGCCCAGCCGGGCCGGGGGATGAGGCAGAACGGGTGACCGGCCGGGTCCGCGTAGACTCCCTCGCCGTCGAGCTTGGAGGCCCCGAGGGCCAGTACGCCGGGCCCGGCTGCGGCCACGTCCTCGACCATGACGTCCAGGTGGAACTGCTGGGGGACAGCCGGATCAGGCCAGGTGGGCGGCCGGTGGTCCGGGGCGAGCTGGAAGGCCAGGCCGGACGTCGTGTCGCTGGCGGCGACGACCACCCAGTCGTCGCTCTGGTAGGTGACCGGGTGGCCGAGCAGCCGGGAGTAGAACGCCGCCAGGGCCGCCGGGTCCGGGCAGTCGAGCACGACATGGTGCAGTCGTCCGAGCATGCCGTCAGCATGACAGAGGCGCTGATGCGGACGGGTGTTTACTGACCTGGTGGAGATCGGCGAGGTAGACCAGCTCACCGGGGCGCTGGCCGGCGTGCGCCGAACCACCGCGGACGGCCTGGCCCAGTGGCGCTACCACGGCCGGCTGGTCGCCCGCCAGCTGGACGACGATCATGTGGTGATCCGCGCCGATTTCGACTACCGCGACATGCTGCTGCGGCAGTTCCCCGAGACCTTCAGCGTGCCCGCCCGCTTCAGCCAGCACATGATGGTCGTGGCCGACCTCACCACGGGCAACGCCGGCGCCATCGAGGATGCCCTCCAGGCGGCGTGGCAGCTCCAGCGCGGCTCCGGCTGACTCGGCGTCAGCATGCGGGAGAGGGAATGCTGGGCGGTGCCCGGTGGCCGCGGGGGAAGCGGGGCAGGTGGCTCGCCACCGTCTCGCTGAGCTGAGCGCTGGAGAGGGTTACCGTGCCGGCCGGGCCGACGCCTTTTTGCGGGGCGGTGAGCGTCTGGCGCTCGCCGAGCAGGCGGTAGGTACGGGGGTCGAAGATCAGTTCATTATCCTGGGGGTATGCCTGGTCGACTCGGGCGACGGCGATGCCTGGCCGGCCCGCGGCGTCGGTGACGTGGCGTATCACGGTGGCACCGGGAATTCCCGCTGCGACCTTGAACAGGGCGATAGCGAGCCTGGGCGGCACCAGCATGCCGCCGAGCAGGTCGGTGATGTCGGTCCAGGCCTGATCGTCAGGAGGCTGCTGGCCGTCCAGGTGACGGTAGATCCAGGCCCGGAGCGTGATCGGGTTGGTCGGCAGCGTGGTCAGGAACTCGTAGGTGCCGCGCAGCGGGGGCGTGCCAGGGCGCCTCTGGGCAGGCAGGGAATACCAGGCTGGGCCCAGCCCGGTCGCGGGTGCCGGGCCGTGGCTCCAGGGCAGGCGCCGGATTCGCCGGGCGTCGATCCACGAATCCCCGGGCTTGAGGCCGTCAGCTGACTCCCAGACCCGGCGCCGGTCGAGGGTCAGCCAGGCCCGGGTCGGGCCGCTGGATCCCATGTCCTCGGTCATCCACCAGTTCACCGACGTGACGACGACGTACTGCCCCGGGCGGGGCACCGGGCACCGCAGCGGGGCCACCGCCCTGGCCGCGCGCTCCAGCACGTAAGCCGCGGCGCCGTTCGGCTCGGATGGGCCAGCCGGGCCGCGCACGGCGGTCAGCAGCCCGGCGGCGAGCGCCACTGCGGCCAGGGTGGCGGCCGCGCTGGCGGCCCGCCGCCGCGCTCGCACGGCGCGGCTGCGGCTGATAATCCGCTGCACCGGCGTGGCCGAGTGGACCTCGGTGAAGGACTCGCGCAGCGCGGTGATCAGGTCATCGTCGGTCATGAGGGGGTCTCCTGCTCGCGAGGGGCGGCCAGGTCATCGCGCAGCGCGGCCAGGGCGCGAGCCAGATGAGCCTTGACCGTGCTCGGCGCGACCCCGAGGACCTGCGCGGTGCCGCCGGTATCCAGATCGAGAAACAGCCGCAGGGCAACGACCTGCCGCTGCCGGGCCGGCAGCCGCAGCAGGGCCGCCATGATCGCCGGGTCGACCGGGCTGTAGCTGGCCTCGTAGCCGCCGCGCAAGTCCCCGACCAGGGCGAAGTCGGGAACTGCCACTTCCCGGCGATGGCGCCGCCACCGGGAGATGTTCACATTCAGCGCGGTGCGGACCACCCACGCCGCCGGAGCGGGATGCCTGCTGACCTT
>JBOHCO010000663.1:0-1136 GCA_050698895.1 Streptosporangiaceae bacterium | reverse complement strand
CGCGGCAGCGGCCCACCTACCTGGCCCGCGACCTGGGCGGCCTGCTGACCGGCCAGCCGGAGGTGAGCCCGGCCCCGGACGGCGGGTTCGCGTGCGGGGGCTGGACGGCCCGGCTGACGTCGGACGGCGGCAAGCTGGAGCTGTCCGGTTCGGGGGACCCGGTGGACGGGCTGCGCGCGCTGTGCGGCGCGGCCTGGTCGGGCGGCGAGGTCACGCCCGAGGCGGCGGCCAGTGCGGTGCAAGGGCTGGGGCTGTGAACCTCTGTTAAGGAATATTGGTTGCCTGGTCTTGGGTCTGGTGTTGGGGCCGGTCTTGGGTCTGGTGTTGGGGCCGGTCTTGGGGTCGGTCTTTGGCCTGGTCGTCAGCGGGCCGCGACCGAGGCCCAGCGGCCGGCGTGCCGGGCGATGGCGATCGGGTAGTCGAAGCAGGTGCTGACCAGCTCGGTGGTGAGCACGTCGTCGGCGGGCCCGGCGGCCAGCACCCGGCCCTCGCGCAGCAGCAGCGCGTGCGAGGTGCTGGCGGGCAGTTCCTCCAGGTGGTGGGTGACCAGCACGCTGGCCAGGTCCGGGTGCTCGCGGCGCAGCTCGTCCAGGCTCTCCAGGAGCTGCTCGCGGCCGCCGATGTCGAGTCCGGCGGACGGCTCGTCCAGCAGCAGCAGCCCGGGCCGGGACATCAGCGCCCGGGCGATCAGCGTCCGGCCGCGCTCGCCCTGGGACAGCACCGGCCAGCGGCGGCCGGCCAGGCGGCCCAGGCCCAGCAGCGCGACCAGCTCGTCGGCCCGGGCCAGCTCGGCCGGGCTGGGCTGCCACCGGGCGGCGATCTCGATGGTGCCGGTGGCGCCGGTCAGCACGACCTCGCGCACGGTGCGGGCCGAGGCCAGCGGGTGATGGAAGGTGACGTAGCCGATCATGGGCCGCAGCTCGAACACGTTCACCCGGCCCAGCCGGTGCCCGAGGATGTCGATCCGGCCGCGGCTGGGGTGGGCGTAGGTGGCGCAGATGCGCAGCAGCGTGCTCTTGCCGGCCCCGTTCGGGCCGAGCAGGGCCCAGTGCTCGCCGGCCCGGACAGTGACGCTGACCTGGCTCAGGATGGTGCGGTCGTCCCTGATCAGGTCGATGTCACGGGCGGCCAGGACG
>JBOHCO010000662.1:0-2970 GCA_050698895.1 Streptosporangiaceae bacterium | reverse complement strand
CGGAAGTCGCGCAGGATGTCCGCGCGCGAGGACTGCGAGCCGGTCAGCACCGGGCCGACCCGGCGGGCCACCCGGCCCTGCATGCGCACGAACGAGTACCACCGCCGCTTGGACAGCCGGGTGATCGAGAACTGGGTCAGGCCCTTAGCCGCCTCCAGCTCGATCCGCCGGTCCACGCTGATCGGATGGTGAATGCTGGTCACCAGGGGCAGGCCGAGCTTGCGCAGCCCGAGCAGCCCGTAGGCGAGGACCTGGTTGTCATGCACCACGTCGAAGTCGGCCCGCCGCTCGCGCAGCGCGCGCCGCGCCCGCAGGCTGAACGTCAGCGGCTCGGGGAACGCGCCGGTCCACATCATGCTGACCTCGAGCGCGTCGATCCAGTCGCGGTACTCGCTCAGCCCCGGGGTGCGGAACGGGTTCTCGTCCGCGTACAGGTCCAGGCTCGGCAGCGTGCGCAGCCGCGGTCCCGGCTCGAGGTCGGGATAGGGCTGCCCGGAGAACACCTCAACGTCGTGGCCGAGCGCGGCCAGCTCGCGGGACACGTGCCGGATGTAGATGCCCTGGCCGCCGCAATGCGGCTTGCTGCGATAGGACAGCAGCGCTACGCGCAGCGGCCGGTCCGGGTCAGACGGGGTGCCCTGATCATGGGCTGATACGGTGCTCACGCCGGTCTGCGCCTCCTCGTCCGCCGCTGGCGCCCGACCCGGCGCGTCCGCGTGACCCCCTAGGCAGCGAACATTACCAGGGAGTACCTTGCGTTTCCTGACGCCCCAGCCGTCATAGCGAACGTGCCGCCCAGCAGCGCTGTCGGTAAGCTGCCGCGTCGAAGGCTGGCTGGCTCCTGGCCCGCCACGATGACCGGAGGCTCCGCTGACACGACGCGCGCTGATCACCGGGATTACCGGTCAGGATGGGTCCTACCTGGCCGAGCACCTGGTGGCTCAGGGATATGAGGTCTGGGGCCTGGTCCGGGGTCAGGCCAACCCCCGGGTCCGTCAGCTGCGCCAGGTCCTCGGCGACGTCAAGCTGGTCCGCGGCGACCTGCTCGACCAGGGCAGTCTCATCTCGGCCGTCGAGCGGGTCCAGCCCGACGAGGTCTACAACCTGGCCGCCATCTCGTACGTGCCGATGTCCTGGCAGCAGGCCGAGCTGACCGGCGAGGTCACCGGCCTGGGCGTGCTGCGCGTGCTGGAGGCGATCCGGGTGTGCAGCGGGGTCAGCGCCTCGCGCAGCCCGGGGCGCGGCCAGATCCGCTTCTACCAGGCCTCCTCCTCGGAGATGTTCGGCCAGGTCCGGGAGTCGCCGCAGACCGAGATCACGCCCTTTCACCCGCGCAGCCCGTACGGGGTGGGCAAGGCCTACGGGCACTTCCTGACCCAGAACTACCGTGAGTCCTACGGGATGTTCGCCGCCTCCGGGATCTTGTTCAACCACGAGTCGCCGCGTCGCGGCGCGGAGTTCGTGACCCGCAAGGTCTCGCTCGGCGCGGCCAAGATCAAGCTCGGTTACGAGCGCCAGCTCCGGCTGGGCAACATGGGCGCGAGCCGGGACTGGGGCTTCGCGGGCGACTACGTGCGCGCCATGTACCTCATGCTGGCCGCCAGCGAGCCGGCCGACTACGTGATCGGCACCGGCGTGACCCACTCGGTGGAGGAGCTGGTCAGCCTGGCGTTCGAGGTCGCCGGGCTGGACTGGCGCGACCACGTGGTCACCGACGCGGCGTTCATCCGGCCCGCCGAGGTGGACCGCCTGTGCGCCGACCCGGCCAAGGCCAGGGAGGAACTGGGCTGGGAACCCAAGATCGGCTTTGAGGAGCTGGTCAGCATGATGGTCGAGGCCGACCTGAAGCTGCTGTCCACCTCCGACCACCACGCCGAGGACTCGTTCGGGCCCGACTCCTGGTAGCGATTTTCTGTCCGGGCTCAGCCCGCCCGGTCTAACAGGATCTTGGGTCGGCGGCCGAAGACCGGAACTCAGCGCCACTTGCCTGGGTGCTTGTAGATAAGACCACTGGCCGGGTCTGCGACAACCTCTGGCAGAAGCGAGTTGCGTATGTCAGCAGCGGCGAGCGTGAAGGGCTTGCGGATGAGCGAACGGATCTCGAACGAGCTGCGACGGGGCGGGAAGGCGGCAATCATCCGCCGTCCGGGGTTGAGCGAGCGCGCTGTCCGGATCGCTGGGCACAGATCGCTGTCTGCGGAGACGATCAGGGCAATGTCGGAGGCGGATGCCGCAGCATCCGCAACCAGGGAGACCGCGATGTTGACGTCGGTCTCCTTCTCCTCGTAGCTGGTCCAGGCGCTCCCGCACTGGCGGCAGGTCATCTTCTTGGTCTGGTAACGACCAAGCACGACCTCGACTTCAGTGCTGTGGGCCTTGAGCGCGGCCAGGTACGCACGCTGCCGCGCCAGCCCGTTGGGGTCGTCTTTCACCTCGGCAGTGAAGTACCGGACGGCCAGGATCTCGTCATGAGGCCGCACACGCTGAACTAAGCCGCGGAGATCGAGCCAGAGGTACCGGCGCCCGTATCCCTGGTGGAGCCCGTGGTACAGGTTGAAGCCGTCTACGTAGGCGATGACGGTAGCCATGGTGCTCCTCGGAACATACTCTGGCGGGCTCTGGTTATACTGCTTGTAACCCCGCCGGTCCTTGGACCGGCCTGACGGCCCCGCAAGGGGCCGTCGTTTTTTGTCGGCGTCTAGCTCGATCTGAGAATCCTCGCCCGGCGGAAGAGCGAGGCCACCGTGGGCCGCATCGCATACGTTGTGGGACCGCCTTCGCTGTGCTCCCACCATTCAAACGGGAAGCGACGGTTCACTTGCTTACACCACCTGCCATAACCGGACAAAGCCCCAGCTATGACCCGAGAGCTCGACAGACGTCCTTCTGTGATTCTGGCCAGTTCGGGGACCGACAGAAGTTGCCCCGGATGATCGACCAGCGTGCGGTGAAAGATCGACGTCAGCGGCG
>JBOHCO010000661.1:0-1426 GCA_050698895.1 Streptosporangiaceae bacterium | reverse complement strand
CGGGGTCCTGGCCCGGCCCCTGGCCGCCGCCACGGCCTGAACCGGGGTCGTCAAGCCACCGTGCGTTATCGTCCAGGACGCTGGTGTGGTCAATCTCGGGTTCGCCGCCGCCGCCCGCCGGCGCGCCCGGCCGCAGGTCGAGCACGGGCCCGTGCCCCGAGGCCAGCTGGATGCTGGCGGGCAGGCTCAGCCGGGCCCTGGTGACCGGCTGCCCGTCCAGGAAGCTCAGCGCCCGGCCGACGTTCTCCCACTCCCAGCCATCGGGCCCGCAGCTCATGTGGGCATGCTGGCGGGAGACGGTGGGGTCGCCGACCACGATGTCGTTGTCGGGGCTGCGCCCGATGCGCACGGTTTCGCCGGGGCTGAAACTGTACGTGCGACCACCGAGAGTAACGTGAAGCTCGTTCATCCCTACTGATGTTGCCATGTCCGTGACACAAGCCGGCCCGAACTGGTGTTCCGCGCGCCCGACACTGTCTACAACTTCATGGCGCTTGCAT
Source organism: Streptosporangiaceae bacterium (assembly GCA_050698895.1). Lineage (GTDB taxonomy): Bacteria > Actinomycetota > Actinomycetes > Streptosporangiales > Streptosporangiaceae > DASUBV01. The sequence goes on along the minus strand of JBOHCO010000661.1, from coordinate 926 downwards.
AATCTGCTGTAGCACGTCAGGATGGAGGGACCGGCTGCGACGGCGGCCGGGTGTCGGAATGGAACCTGCGATGAGCGTCACTCACGAGGATCAGGCCGCCGCGACGCAGGCCCCGGTCCCGGACCCAGCTGCCCCCGACTCCCCTGCCGCCGTGCGGGTGTCGTTCGACACCGAGCCCGCCCGGTACCGGCACTGGCGGATGTTGGTGGACGGGCCGGTGGCCACGCTGACCCTGGACGTGGCCGAGGACGGCGGCATTACCGGCGGTTACGAGCTCAAGATGAACAGCTACGACCTCGGCGTGGACATCGAGCTGCACGACGCGGTGCAGCGGCTGCGGCTCGAGCACCCGGAAGTCCGGGCGGTGGTCATGACCAGCGGCAAGGACCGGATGTTCTGCGCGGGCGCGAACATCCGGATGCTGGCCCAGGCCTCGCACGCCTGGAAGGTCAACTTCTGCAAGTTCACCAACGAGACCCGCTCGGGCATCGAGGACGCGACCGCCTGCTCGGGCCAGACCTACATCGCGGCCCTCAACGGCACGGCCGCGGGCGGCGGCTACGAGATGGCCCTGGCCTGCGACGAGATCGTGCTGATCGACGACGGCTCGTCGGCGGTGGCGCTGCCCGAGGTGCCGCTGCTGGGCGTCCTGCCCGGCACCGGCGGGCTGACCCGGCTGGTGGACAAGCGCGGCGTGCGGCGGGACCGCGCCGACGTGTTCGCGACCACGGCCGAGGGCGTTCGCGGCGAGAGGGCGGTGGCCTGGCGGCTGGCCGACGAGACTGTCAAGTCCCGCGACTTCGCCGCGGCGGTGCAGCGCCGGGCCCGGGCGGCCGCGGACCGGTCCGGCCGAGCCGGGCCGGCGGGGCAAGCCGGGCCGGCGGGGATCGAGCTGACGCCCCTGCACCGGATCACCGAAGGGGACG
>JBOHCO010000660.1:0-5383 GCA_050698895.1 Streptosporangiaceae bacterium | reverse complement strand
TGGAGGCGCTTGCGGGCCAGGTCACAGACGCCGCGGCGCTCGTTGTCGGCCACGGCCTGCCGGGCCTGGTCCAGGTCAGCCGGCGTGAGCAGGGCGCTGGCGAGCAGGAAGTCGGCCAGGTCGCGGGCGTGCCCGCGCTCGGACCAGATCAGGCCCTGGAGCAGCTTCTTCAGGTCGGAAACCGCGCCCTCGCCGCTCAGGTTCAGCCCGATGACCACGTCCATCATGGGCACGGTCTGCGGGGCGGGCAGACCCAGGATGTACTCCTGGTAGTAGAAGGCCAGCGCCATCCGCGCGGTGGCGTTGCGCTCGAGGTAGGCGCGCACCCGCGGCACCGCGTCGGGCCGGGCCGGGCTCGCCCGGCGGCCGCCCGCGCCGGCGTTGAGCGTGGCCGTGGCCGCCCCGGCCTGGGTGGGCTGGCCCGGGCTGGCCGGGCCGTCGGGATGGGGCCGCGGCCGGGAGGAGGCCTCCAGCCGCATCGGGAGAGTCCGGGTGCCGATGCTGATCACCCAGCTGCCTTCTTCGAGCGCGATGGCCAGGGCCTCGTAGCGGGCGGCGGTCACCGGCAGCACGTGCTGGGCGGCGTGCCGCACGGCCTGGACGCTGAGCGGCTGGTCGCTGGCAGCCAGGAACACCCGGTGCGTGGGGTCCCGGCTGAACAGCTCCCAGCCGTGGTGCACGTAGCGCAGGCCCGCGCAGCGCGGCGCCCGGTGCAGGGCCAGGTCCTGCCCGCCGCTCAGGAGGTCCCGGTCCAGCCAGGTGATCTCGTCACGGGGGCAGCGCGCCCACTCACCGCGCGCCGCCGACCAGAGGTAGAGCTGGCCCATCGCCTCTCAAACTACCCCGCGCGCGACCGCGCCGCGTCCGACTACGCCGGGGGCGGGCGGACCGATCTCAGCTGACCTCGACCCAGGACTGGAGCGCGTCGGGCCGTGATCCCCAGCGGATCAGGTCGCCGGTGCTCAGCGGGCGCTCGCCAGCCAGCGGGACGCCGTTGATGGTGAGCCCGTTGCGGCCCAGGTTGGTGATCCACCACTGGCCGCTGGCGAACGTGAACCGGGCGTGCTCCCGTGACACCGTCGGCACCTGCGGCAGGGCCAGCTCGACCTCACCCCGGCCGGCCACGGCGCCGGATGTCGTGGTCTGCGCCATCGAGTCGCCGGTCACCAGGCGCAGGGTCGGGACGCGCGGCTTGCTCTGCTCGACGGCGGTCGGCTCGCCGCGGGCCAGCGCGGGCTCGGCCTCGGAGCGGGTGTTCCCGTCGCGGGGCGAGAAGTTGGGGTACACGGGCCCGGTGTAGTCGTCGCGGGCACCGGCGTAGGCGGCCCGCGGGGCGTCGTAGACCGGGGCCGCATCGTAGGCCGGCGCCGCGCTGTAGGCCGGGGCCGCATCGTAGGCCGGCGCCGCGCTGTCGACCGGCGCCGCGGCGTAGGCCGGCGCCGCGCTGTAGACCGGCGCCGCGGCGTAAGCGAGTTCCTGCTGGCCGGCGTTCAGGGGCTGCCCCTGGCGCAGCCGGTAGCGGCCGGGCGGCAGTGCCGAGCTGGCCGTGACCTGCACCTGCGGCGGGCCGGGCCGGGAGAACTGGGCCGAGTGCGCGGCGACCTGCTCCTCGTAGACCTCGGCCGCGCTGCTGGTCACCAGGTCCAGGTCCATCCGCTCGAGCAGCGAGCGGAGGTCGTCGGGATTGAGCTGAAGCTCGATGCTGCTGGGCGCGAGGAGCGCGCCGCTCGGGGTGACCACGAACACCTCGGGCAGGTGCCGCAGCGCGACCTGGAGCACCTCCTGGCCGTCCCGCCAGGGCCGGGAGCTTAGCTGCTGCACCCACGGGTGGTCCCTGGTGATGCCCAGCGCCCGCAGGCCCATCACGCCGATCACCCCGATCGCGGCGATCACCGCGAGCAGCACAGCGGCACCGATGGCCGAGCCGGTCACGATGAGCAGCACGGCCCAGCAGGCGAGGACGCCGCCCGCCACGGCCCAGCGCCTGCGACTGCGGGGCGGCACCGGCGGCCGCCGGCCCGCGTCCCTGCTCTTGGTCATCGCACCATCCTGATCTGGCCACCCCGACTGGGCGGTCTATGTCGTCAGACGACGAGAATGCGTGCCCCGCGCGCGCGAGTCAACGGATCCCGGCCAGGTTCCAGACATCTGGAAATTGCCTCCGGCCGTGGCGACGGCCGGGTGGCCGCGGGCGCCTCGGCCGCGGCTGCGCGGGCCCGCCGGGGGGATCATTCGGCCCCGCGCTGGGCTAAGCCGACCACGTCCGGAACGTGGTTCAAATCAACTTAATTCACCATCCGAATTAGGCTCGGTGCCCGGTGAATTTCGCGGAGATCTCAGCTGAACGGAATATTACCGAGCCAGTTCTCCCACGTCGGAGGGCTGCCGACGGCGGTGCGGCGGCTCCGTGGATAGGCCCGAGGGGGCTCCTATAATCCCGGCTACGGGGCAGTTCACTTCGCGAAGTTCAACGGTCTACTACCCTGTTGGTATTGCTTCGGGGGGAAAGTGGCGCCAGTCGCGTCCGATGAAGATCGCTCGCCTAATGGGCTCATTCGCCCGCGACCCGGTCACCGTCGGCCGGGCCCTGCCGGGCGAGTACCGCCAGCGGCACGGCAGTGAGCAGTACGGAGCCGACGACGTCGATGGGGCCTGGGACGAGCACCTGCACGACCTGCTCGGGGTGCCCTGGCCCTGCCCGCAGCGTCAGCGGCTGGACCAGATCATGACCGATATCGCCCGCCGGCTGGAGGAGAGCGGGCTCGGCACCGGCCGGCGTACCTACGGCTGGTACAGCGACGCGGAGAGCTTCCTGAGCCGCGCGGTGTGGTGCACCGCCCTGCACCGCCAGCCCGAGGTGGTCATCGAGACCGGCGTGGCGCACGGCGTGACCAGCCGGATCGTGCTGGAGGCGCTGAGCCAGAACGACCGCGGCCATCTGTGGAGCATCGACCTGCCGCACCCGTTCGACCACCGGCTGCACGTGGACACCGGCGTGGCCGTCACCGACGACTGCCGCCCTCGGTGGTCGTACCTGGAGGGATCCAGCCGGCAGCGGCTCCCGCCGCTGGTCCCGGAGGTGGGGCACGTGGAGATGTTCATCCACGACAGCCTGCACACGGCCAAGAACACGCTGTTCGAGATGGAGCAGGCCGGCTCGGTCATGTCACCGGGCGGGGTCATGCTGGTCGACGACATCGGGGCCCACGACGGCTTCGCCACGTTCGCCCGGCGCCATCTGGGCTACGAGACCATCATCTGCCCGTCCGATGACCGGATCGGGATCTTCGGCATCGCCGTGAACACGGGCCGCTAAAGTCCTGCTCCCCTCGGCAACCGTCGGGTGGCGGTCCTGCGTCGAAGTAGTCGACGCAGGATCCGCTTCGACGGAAAGGCGGGATCACGATGAGACGGCGGCGCAGCACAACCGGCGGCGTTCGGGCGGGACGCGCGGGGTGGTCGTACTGGGGATCTGGGTGGCCGACCAGGGGGCCAGCGCGGTCTACGAGCTGAACGCCAGGACCGGGGCGCTGATCCGGGTCATCTCAGCGCCCCGCGACCGGCTGGACGTGCCCACCGGCCTGGCCGTGGCCGGCGGCCGGGTCTGGGTCGCCAGCGGCGGCAGTGACCTGGTCACCGAGCTCAGCGCGGCGACCGGAAGGCTGATCCGGGTCATCGAGGGCGAGCCGTACCGGTTCGAGACGCTGACCGGCGTGGCCGCGGCCGGCGGCCGGGTCTGGGTCCCCAGCGGCGGGGCCTCGGTCACGGAGATCAGCGCCCGGACCGGCGGGCTGGTCCGCAGCCTCCGGGGCCCGCGCTACCAGTTCGACACGACGGACCCGGTCGCCGTGGGGGGCGGGCAGGTCTGGGTCGGCAGTTCCAACGGCAGCTCCGGCGGCCGCCGCGGCAACTCGGTCACCGAGCTGAGCGCCGCGACCGGGGCCCTGAGGCACGTGACCAGGTCGCTGCCCAGCCTGCCCATGGCCATCGCCGCGGCCGGCGCCACCGCCTGGGTGGCGATGAACGCCGGCGCCAAGGGGTCGGACGGCGGCGGGCCGCACGGCGCGGTCGCGGAGATCAGCGGCCGGACCGGAGCACTGATCCGGATCATCTCGAGCCCGCGCTACCGGGTCGGCGATCCCCAGTCGGTGGCCGTCGACGGCGGCCACGTCTGGGTGGCCAGCGCCGGCTACCCCGGTCCTGGCGGCTCGGTCACCGAGATCAGCGCGGCCACCGGCGGGCTGATCCGAGTGGTGTCCGGCGGCCGTGCCCAGCCCACTCGGCGCTAAGGAACGGGCCGCTTCCCTGGTTTCTTTCGGTCGGCATTCAGGCGATGGCCGGTATCGCGGCCCGGCAAGCACGGGGCTAATTCAGGGAATTCCCGCGACCGGGAATAACTCCGTACCGGAATACCTGACCAGGCCCGCGCATTCATGAGTCGCGGCCCGCGCCTCGCCCGGAAGGTGCGCCTGCCCGCAAGCGGTTGCATTCCAGTCCGCCGCGGCACCGGCGGCCGGTTCCGGTCTCTCTGCCAGAATCGGCGTAAAAGCGATATTTCATAGATCAGTAATATCGATTGTAGCGTCCTGACCTGGAGATACGGGCCATACGGGGCTACCGGGCCGAGCCGGGCCGACCCAGGTTACTCGCTGGTAATAAACCCAGATATTGCGTTCAAATAGGGCCAGGATGCTGACCTGTGATCCGGGTCATAGTTTCTGATTAGGTTTACCGGGCATAGCCAGCCGGTTTTTCGGGTTCTACATCCGAAGCAAGTCCGAAGCACCCAGGTGCAGTTGATGGTTGCCCCCGAAGCAACGCGCCGCCCTGACCCGTGTCACATCCGTGCACCCCTGCCGCAGGCCATGCGCCGGCAGTGTCCTGGGTGAGAACTGAGCGCTTTCCCCCGCGCCCCAACCCCCAAGGTATGCCTTGCATCCCGCTCTGACTAACACGCTGTCCCTGATCAGCAATACCTACCGTTCTGCTAAACAAAAGCCCCTGACCACCGGGGCCGCGGCCCTGACCGCGGCGGCGGTGACGGGCGTGTCCCTCGGCGCGGCCTTCGGCCCCACCGCCAGCGTCGGCGCCGCCAGCCACCTGAACCTGGCCGCCCACCCGGCCGCGGTCACCGCAGCCGGCCAGGCCGGCGGCCCGCTCTACGCCGCGGACTCCGGGCTGGCGCCGTCCGGGCACCGGTCCCCCGCGGACCTTCCGCGCCACCCGGCCGTCGGCGCCCGGCTGGCCGTCCGGCCCGAGCACCCGGCCGCCCCCGCGCCGAAGCACCCGGCCCCGGCCAAGCACCAGCCCGCGACCGGGCACGTCGCGGCCAAGGCGGTGACCAAGGACGCCGTGGCCAAGCACCCCGCGGCCCGGCACGCCC